>NZ_JAUBQW010000260.1:0-2743 GCF_036701485.1 Microcoleus sp. Pol11C3
TTAGAGGAAATTTTATTTAATCGCTGCCAACAATTACTCCAACAGCAAGACTTAGTTCGAGGTTTGACAAATTTCCACTGGTGGCCCCAAGTTGCGGCTTAATTATGGTTATGCTACCGGACATGATATGACTCCGCAACATCAACAACCGAGATTCTTGAGAACCAGCGGCTTGTTCCCCCGACTCAAAAGCGTGTTGTTTGTACAAATCTACCGATTTATTTTTGTCTGCTAAGATTGCTTTGTAGCTGTTAGCCGCCAAAGTTTGCAGCAGATTTCCTTGCAGCGAATCTCCTACGGAATCAAAGCCCGTCTCATCCACCCGAATCAATCCAATTAAGGAATTGCCCGACATGATGTTAAAATCAATATTCGGCAACGGTTCCAATTCGCTGACATCGTGCGCCGCCGAAACTAAGGCTAAAAATAGTCGCAATTTAGCGATTTCCACTGCTTCCGGCATGATATCCACGCCGTAGAGATTATCGCTAATAATCTTTTTTTTGATATAGTAGTTAAGTGATGAATGCTCTGTTTCGATTGTTTTGAGGTAATTATTGAGGTAGTGGTCGGTTAAAAACTTGCTTGTACCAAAGACTGTTGAATAGATGTAAATCAGCGTTTTCATCGCTGCGACTAAAAACGCGCCGGAACCGCAGGCTGGGTCTAATAATGTTAAGTTTGGGAGGATGTCTTCTAGCAAACGGCGGCAGAGATTTGCGTCGAGATTGGTGAGAAGTTCGGTGATGGTTTCAAAGCGACGAGATGTGGTTGCTTGGTTAACTCTATCGAGAATTAGTTTGTTGATTGTGCGATCGCACAAATATTCAGTAATCTCCGGCCTGGTATAATAAGCACCAAAGGCTTTTTGGTTAATGTATTTCTCAAAGATGTATCCCAAAACCGCCGGATTAATTTCGTTTTCCTTCCCGCCCACTGTATCGTCAAGATTCCAAGAATAGGCAGCAAATAAATTAAATATTTTCTCAAAAGCAGCATCGGGTATGGCGATATTCGGATAATTTTGTTCGATGGGATGTTCTAGAAACAGTCCTCCATTCAAATATTTAACATCGCCGATTAATTCTTTAACGCCTTCCTCCCGCAAATCCAGAGGTTTAGCAAATCCATCAAAAAACAGTGTTGTCAAGAATTGCGAGTAAAATAAATCGGTTCCCCCCTGCTTGCTTTCGGCTAACTTTTCCTGCAAATACAGGATTTTGCCGCTGTCGATAAACCCTTTGCGCTGCAAAAAATAAACAAACATCAAACGGTTGAGTAAAACCGAAGTATACCAGCGTCTGTCTGTTTCTTTGTCAATGCCGCGAATCACACTTAAAAATTCAACGTGTTGCTGTTTAAACTCTTCAAAAAACTTTTTAGTTACTCGTTCGACATCCAAGCCAGCCTGCAATCTTTGGGCGACATCAATCACCGAAAGCGTTTCTAATTCTTCTAAATCAACCTTTAAAGCTGTCACTTTACTCAGCAGCAAATCGCAAGGTTCCCGTTTCACGTATACATGATCGCGGGGATAAAGCTTTGTACCTTCGCGCTTCACCCAATACCACAGACATTTAGTGCGATTTTCATCAATAAAAATCAACAGATTTTCGGCGGAAATTTGGACGATTTCGCGATAAATCGTCAGTCTTTCGGTGCTGTTGGGGATATTTCCGCTAGCGCTGGTAATTTCATATACAACTACTCCGTTAAGTTGGGCGATTGCCTTTCGGGAATAAGTCTCGCCTTCTATTTCTACAGGTACGGTTTTGGGGGAAGATGGATTATCCCAACCGAGTTTTTGGACGAATAATTTGTTGAATTCAAAGTCTTGGAGAAATTCGCGGGATTCTTTAAGTGTTGGCGGCATAGTTATATATGAAGGAAGAAGCGGGTGGTCAAAAACCGGGTTTTTGCGATAATACTGGTTGATAGCCTTTAATCTCGGAAAAAACCCGGTTTCTTGGGCGCAGTCGATCGATCAGAAAGACGCTACTGGATTAATTAACTTGTAAAAAACTAAAAATATCTGCAACTCGCACTTGCCAATCGCTCAATACATTGACAATCGGTAACATATCGCTGTCATACTTGACTTCTGGCAACTGATTCGGTTGAAATACCATGATAGAGCGATCGTGAAGATCGATGAACCAACCTAATTTGGTGTGGTGCTGAATCGAAAAAATAATCTTGTTAATCACACGATTGGGAGACTGTTCTGGTGAAAGAATTTCAATCACCCAATCGGGATGACTTTCAAATCGATCAGCAATTTCTCCATTCTCATCAACTGGGATGCGATACCATTCAAAAACCGCAATATCTGGCACTAAAGAACGTCCCCCAAATGTGCAGCGTAACTCAGTCAAAGCTAAAGCGAGTATTCTGGGTTTACCCTGCTGATTAATTGTGGAGGCAAACTCTGTTTGAATCAGACTATGTTTTCCTTGAGGCAGCGGTTTCTGATAAACTTGACCGTCGATGTATTCACTCGCCGGTTCTGTTTCTGGTAAATTTAAAAATGCAGCCAGAGAAAGCTTGGATTGAGGCTCAATTGATAGCGTCATACATCTTTACTCTTAAAATAAAGCTATCCTTCATTATACATCCTAACGGGCGGAGTCGATAAATCAGAAACCGGGTGTTTGCGAGAATACTGGTTGGTTGAGTCGATAGAAGGTATTATCCTTCGTACCTCTCAGTTAGATCCGGACGTGCTGGTTTCCCCGCATCCGGC
>NZ_JAUBQW010000038.1:0-47044 GCF_036701485.1 Microcoleus sp. Pol11C3
TTTTAATAATTTCAAGAATCGTGTATTAGCTTGCTTTTCTGATTAGATAAACTTATAACCATAAGTTCAGGAGAGCCGAACATCTTCGGAATTTCCAACTTATCTATTGTCATACCGTGATTCAGCAACGCCTTTTATTCTAGGCCTGTCCCACAAATCGACTTCTGCCTAGTATTGGCTTAACCCTAACGGATCGACCCATTAATTGTTTCCACTCTTGTGAGTTAGTCAGCGAATAGATATCAAATTCACAACCTTTTTCTGAGGAAAACTTAGCCAAACTCTCTAACCAGTCATTAACGGTTTGGGTTCCTGAAAAAGGCGTATATTTTAAAGATTGCTGCAAGCACTCCTGCATCTTAGTCAAAGCGTTATTGTGATAAGCGCGACACGCCTCCCACACTAAAAGTCTGTACTGCATTTGGTATTGTCCATCTTTATCGTTGCCTAAAGCTTGCTGAAACTGGGATAGTTCTAATTCTCCTTGAGTCTGATGAAGTTGAGTCTGAGACTGTTGCAATTGCTCTTGAGTTTGATGAAGTTGAGTCTGAGACTGTTGCAATTGCTCTTGAGTTTGATGAAGTTGAGTCTGAGACTGTTGCAATTGCTCTTGAGTTTGATGAAGTTGCATCTGAAATTGTTGCACTTTTGCCTCGATTTGATGCTGTTGCGTCTGAGATTGTTCTAATTTTTCCTGAATTTGATACAGTTGCGTCTGCAATCGGTTCCATTCCTCTTGCTTCTGATGCAGTTGAGTCTGCGACTGTTCTAATAAAGCCTCGCTTTGATGCAGTTGCATCTGTGAATGTTCTAATAAAGCCTCGGTTTCATGCAGTTGTATCTGTGAATGTTCTAATTCTCTCTGGCTTTGGTAAACTTGAGAGTGCGATTGCGCCAATTCTTCCTGCGTCTGATCGAGTTGAGACTGCGATCTCTTTAATTCCGTTTGAGTCTGATGCAGTTGAGTTTGGGAGTTTTCCAATTCCGCTTGAGTCTGATGCAGTTGAGTTTGGGAGTTTTCCAATTCCGTTTGAGTCTGATGCAGTTGAGTTTGGGAGTTTTCCAATTCCCCCTGAGTCTGATGCAGTTGAGACTGCGATCTCTTAAACTCCACCTGAGTCTGATGCAATTCCCCCTGAGTTTGATGCAATTCCCCCTGAGTTTGATGCAGTTGAGATTTCAAGTATGCGAATTCTTCCTGAGTTTGATGCAGTTGAGTTTGGGAGTTTTCCAATTCCGTTTGAGTCTGATGCAGTTGAGTTTGGGAGTTTTCCAATTCCCTCTGAGTCTGATGCAGTTGAGACTGCGATCTCTTAAATTCCACCTGAGTCTGATGCAATTCCCCCTGAGTTTGATGCAGTTGAGTTTGAGTTTGATGTAGTTGAGATTTCGAGTATGTGAATTCTCCCTGAGTTTGATGCAGTTGAGTTTGGGAGCTTTCTAATTCCCCCTGAATTTGATTCAGTTGAGTTTGGGAGTTTTCCAATTCCCCCTGAGTTTGATGCAGTTGAGACTGGAAGTTTTCCAATTGGACTCGCAGTGCTTTATTTTCTCTTTCCTGGTTGCGAGTATTCACCCACTCCTGAAAAGCCTCAGCCTTGTAAACGGGTTTTATTAGTTCCCGCCAAGAGAAATTTGGTGTTTCATCCGGCCACCATGCCCTAGCATCGAGTTCTTGATACATCTCTACTGCTTCTGGGCAGTAATGATTAACCAAGCTAGGTCGATAGCTGTCTAATGGTTGAGCGTGAAATAAGGATGGGTCATAAACCGTTGATTCAGGAGCAGTTAAGTTAGTCTTGAATTTCTGGTTTATTGCTTTAATATATGAGTCTTTAAAATTGACTATGGTGTTAATATTTGCTAGAAGGCAACGATTAGAAAAGTGATCGTAAAAATCAATGATTATTTGATTGTATTGATGCCATACTTTCAAAGCCAATTCAGGCTGATCTTGAAAAGTACGATCACCCCTACGATAAAGAGAATCTACTACTTCCCAAGGAGAACGATAAATTAGCAAAAATTTCGCTTCTGGCAACAAGTCAGACCAGAAATCCAAAAATAACGTTGTGCGGGGTTCTTTCCATCCCCATACTCTACTCATAGAGTTTTTGGCGACTATTTCTTTAGCTTGTTCTACAAAACGATCTTCAACATTTATTTTTCCCTGTAAAGTCCAACCATCCTCGATAATTGCTTGCGAACGCAGCACCGCCTTGTGAAATTCAAAAAAATCAATATTTTCAAAATAACCTTTGATGTTTGCACTATGTGGTCCTAGTAACTTGCGACCAATGTGCAAACCAGCACTTTGAAGCAAGGATGCTGTCAAGGAACTACCAGAACGGTGCATACTGATTATCACCAGAATATCGGATTTTGCTGTGCTATAATTGTTCATCGCTTGTCTAAACTCCTATTATGTAAACTTTATTTTTCAGACCCCACCGACTTTTCAACAAACTCGTGAACTATGACTGTCGGCAATATAAAAATGAAAGATATTTTGCCTTGTCGATAATTTTACTTTCATCAAACCTTGCTTACATTTTAGTAAAAGATAACATTTTTTGACCTCTTGGATGCTTCCAATCACCTATGTAACTTATTGTCCACGGGATTCCCTTGATTAACCAAAAAAAATCTTGTAACTGATAGTGATAAGGATCTGAATCCATATAGGTGATTATTCCACCTGGTTGGTGTGTTGTCAACGTATAGAGTGAGTCTGATGAACACTCAAAAAACGTTGCATAAAACTTACCTCCTTGTTTAACACATTTAGCGAGTTCAAACAAGCAGCGTCGAATATGATTCAGCGGAAGATGAGTGAACACTGATTGTGCTAGAGCAAATTCAAATTCTACTCCTAACAAATATAATTCAAAGTGATCGTTAACTAACAAGTTTTTTTTAGGCAGCTTGTTTCTATTTGTAACATCTAATTCTTGTTGATATCCAGCATCTATAAGGGAAGAGTTCATGTCTATACCGTAGTAATTCCCACTATTGAGATAACGAAGGAAATGAACTCCTCCCCTAAAACATCCACACCCTATATCAACAAACTTCATCTCGGGTTTTAATCCCTGGTTTAAAATAAAATCAAACTGTAATTTACCTATTTCGTCCCACATTCCTCCAACAGACTCTCTATGCAAACCTGCGTTAGCTTCCTCGTTGGACAACAATAATCGATTAGATGAATTATTTTCTGTTGTAGAGTTGATAATTTTGTCACTTTTGTTGACTGCTTTTTGAAGATTAGTATCAGACGATTGTTCTAGTTCATCTTGAATTTGCTTGAGCTTTAATTGCGAACGCTCCAAATCACCTTTGATCTTTTCTAGTCTTTCTTTATTCATGCTGATTTTACTAGATACCAACGAAACATTTTACCACGTGTATTCCAGTGTACTGGCGTCCCTATAAATAAAAATATAACGCCATAGTATTTTTTTAACTCCTCTTCGGTCTGAGACAAGATATTCCTAAAATATACATCTCAGAGAATGAGTCTGCAAGCATTTTCCTATCTAGGCTAAAATTAAAATTTGGTCGATGTCTAATGGTTGCTTAGAAATTTATCACAATTTAGGGAAAGTTTTGCCCGATCGCCCCCAATGAACTCCAAATGAACTCAAGCCGTTGCTTTCCCAAGGATATCAGACTTCAGCCCTCTGAGGATGTTCCCGCACGCACCAGGTATTATATATGGGCGATCGCCCCCAAGCCCTAAGCCATCGAGCTTAACAATAGATATTACCCCAAAAATCAACACACGAAGATGATCGCACTCAATCGATCGACCGACACGCGCGATCGGGTAAACTAGGAAGGTAGATCGGGCTGTATTCTTGTAAGGTTTAGTTAAAGCCCAACCTCAGCATCAGAGGAAAGAGCTAGACTGAGTACAGAAAAAAGAGTAACTTAAAGTCGCTCGATATCGAGCAACTTTTTAATCATGGAGGTTAACTGTGGATTTTCAGCAAGTACGGAAAGACATTGCTTTTCAATACCTCAAGGGCGAGGGGATAGAAGTAGGAGCCCTTCATGCTCCTCTTCAAGTCCCTGAAAGCGTCAAGGTTCATTACGTCGATAGAATGTCTGTAAGCGATTTGAGGAAGCAATACCCAGAGTTAGGGGCGGTTGGTTTAGTAGAGGCGGACATCGTAGATAATGGTGAAACTCTCTCATCCATAGCCGACAACTCTTGGGATTTTTTGATCGCCAATCACATGATAGAACACTGTCAAAACCCGATCGGGGCCCTGGAAAACTTCTTGAGAGTTATTAAACCGGGAGGGCTTGTATATATGGGCGTGCCGGACAAACGCTATACATTTGATATCGATCGCCCTCTCACATCCCTCAACCACCTAATTCAAGACTATCATGAAGGTCCCGAATGGTCTAAGTTAAGTCATTATCAAGAATGGGTCAGCCTCGTTGACAACAAATTTCATCAAGAAAGTGTGCCAGTACGGATGCAACATCTACTTGATATAGACTACAGCATTCATTTTCACGTCTGGACAGCAGAGACTTTTCCAGAATTCCTCGCATACTGTAAAAACAATCTATCTTTTGGTTTTGAAATTGAATTACTTAAAGAAAATTTTGATGAAATTGTTACGATATTAAGAAAACTGCGTTGAGTCCAAAAATGAGTCAAGAAAAGTTGTTATTGTCAGTCAACAATAAATGGATTCTTATCCTCTCACAAATCGAACAATTGGATATTTACTTAACCTGTAGCAAAGCATAACTGTATGGAAGTTCTAGATTTTTATATAAAGTGAGCACCGAGTAGCCAGAACGCACTGGACATCTTTAAAGGTGAGTGGGCATCTATGTTTGCAGCGAATTCGTCATTAGTAGCTGGAACAATTCCGCTGTTTGAAGATAACCGCATAACGTGGGCAATTGAACAATTAAAGGGAGTTCAAAGCAAGCATATTATTGAATTAGTGCCGCTCGAAGCCGGGCACACCTATATGCTAGAAAAACTTGGTGCATCTTCAATTTCAGCAATTGAGGCCAACAGTCGCGCCTACCTGAAATGCCTGATAGTCAAAGAAGTAATGAAACTTCAAAAAGCGCATTTGCTGTACGGCGACTGTGTAGAATATCTGCGGTCAAGTCATAACAAATTTGATGTTTGCTTGGCTAGCGGTATTCTCTAGCACATGGCTAACCCCGTCGAGCTAATTTCTTTGATTGCTAAAGCATCAGACCAAGTATTTATTTGGACTCACTACTACGACTGGGCTATTATCCACGGGCAACCTCACCTCAGTCCTAAATTTCAGGCGCAAGTAACCACCGAGCATGAAGGGTTTAAATATACGGCATACCGTCAAGAATATCAAGTGGCGTTAGATTATGCTGGCTTCTGTGGGGGTAGCAGCGCCTTCAGTCATTGGTTGAACCGCGAGGATATTTTATCATGTTTGAAATATTTTGGCTTAACTGAAATTCAAGTCAATTTTGAGCAGCTCGATCATATTAACGGGCCGTGTTTTGCGTTAGTAGCGATGCGGCCTTGATATCTGCCAATGCTAATTTTGAGTAGCAGCGGGTTTTAGCAAAGATAGTCAGCCCGCACTTCGGGGATAGATCAACTATCCCCATTCTAATCTCGAAAACAATCAGACAGAATTTAATTTCCTGATTTGAGTTCGTCTGCTTGCCTATGAGCGCCCATTGCTTCATCGGCTAGTCCTTGTTCTTTAAGGACATCTCCTAACTTGCAATAAGCTGCCTGACAACTTGGGTTTAAGTAAACAGCGCGGCGGTAACAGACGATCGCCCGACCGCATTTCTGTTGTTCTAGTAGCGTATTTCCCAAATTGAGATATTCCTCAGCAGTTGCTTTTTCCGGTTCCAAAATCAGCGCCGCGTACCAGCAATCAGCGGCATCCTCTGGCTTGCCAATTTTGGATAAGACTTTAGCTAAGTTGCGGTAGACCCCAGCAAAATTGGGTTGAATAGCGATCGCTTTTTGGTAAGCCGTGATCGCCTGTTGCCACTGTTGCTGCTGTGCATAAACAGTTCCGAGGTTCGCTAAAGCTTCAGCAAAATCAGGCTGAATTTCTAGAGCGCAAATGTACCAACTCTTAGCCTCATCCAGTTTCCCCTGAGCGTGCAAGACATTTCCTAATGTCTTGCGCCCCGGAGCAAATTTGGGTTGAATCTTTAGTAATTGCTCGCAAGTAATAAGAGCCTGATCGAGCTTACCTTGAGCTAAATGCAACTCTGCCAGTTGATTTAACATAACTGCTGCACTCTCCATCTCTTGTATTTGAGCATGAATTTCCCTAAGTTGTGACTGAGTTTTGTCTAGTTCTTCCTGAGTTTTACGGTAGTGAACCTGCAAGCATTCCTGTTCTTCTTTAATTTGTTGGAGTTCCTCTTTAATTTGTTGCGATCGAGCTGTAAGTGGCTCGAAATCCTCAGAGTTTAGGTGCACTTTTCTCTGGGATTCCTCTAATTCTATTTGCATTTGGTACAGCTTAGATTGCAAATGCCAATGTTGTGTTAATATCTGCGCTATTCGAGATTGAGCTCTAACTGAATCAACAGCCTGCCTCAGCTTGGGAATAAAGCGTTGAATCGTTAAATCTTCTACTTCATTGCGATCGTGATATTCCAAGCCCAAGGAAGTCCTCGGATTTTCCACCCCGCAAGCCCAGCCTCTGATCAATTTCAGCTTCATCTCTTCTTGAGACTTAGTGTAGTAATGGTTGATTCGCAGCTTTTGGACTGAAGTTTTTTCAGCTATAGAACAGCTTAACGGTTCCCTATTCTCTGTAACCGAAAACGTATCCTTACTAATTGGTATGAAAAAGTGAGGGCAGCTAGGGCGAAGGACTTGTTCGGTTCGCACAATGCTTTTGACATATTTATTACTGTCAAAATTATCTGCTGCTCGTTTAGTGAAATGCTCTATTTGTAGCCCTTCAGGTCTGATTTTGTGACCTGAAGAACCAAAAAATAACTGATTAACTCCGACACCTACTACCCCATCAAATTCTTTTAATACTTCTTTTAAATCATCCTTTTCGGTGGGGAAAAGAAATTCATCTAAATCAATGAAAGCGATCCAATCTGATTCGATTTTGTACGCACTGAGGCAATGTTCGTAGGCCGGTATTTGTCCTGGTGTTACTGGCCAATCGTGTAAAATTACTTCGCCTGATTTAAGGTAGGGCTGAAGGATGTCTATAGTATTGTCGGTGCTGTTATTGTTGTATAAGTAAAATCTCTCAACCCCTACTATTTTATGAAACTCCAACCACTCTATTAGGTAAGGAGCCTCATCCTTCATAATCGCGCAAACACTGAGTTCACACTTGGCTCTGTCGTTATGTGAGGGTGTGTGAGAGATGGTTTCTTTCCACTGGACGACTCCTACTTTTACGCGGGTTTCATCGGCTAACACCGCCTGGATAAATATCTCACATTCAGGAAACGTTCCCGTTATTTCCCATTCAGTCCCATAACCGCTATTTTCTGCTAACGGTACTCCCGGAAAAACTGCTGCTACATCTGGGCGGTGCTGATTTACAGGAATTTCGCGGATTACTTCACCGTCGCGAATCAACTCAACTTTAACAGCAGGGGATTTTTTACCTATCACCCAACCCCCAATCAAAATATTACTGGGATTTACCGTGCTTCCCATCGTCGGAGCCTCTATATTAAATCCCCACAGCAAATCGGGATCTTCAGGAGAGATTAATGACACCCCTTGAATATTCAAAATTTTTATTGGTTTTTGAGATCCTGTTGCTGGCAAATCATTAGGATTATCCCGTAACAAGGGTTCGCTGTTCCAGGGATCGTAGGGAATCAGTTTTTGTTTTTGTAAGTGGGGACGGAAGCAAAATTTGCACCGTTCATTTAGCATCGATGCGGCAAATGAGAATGTGCTATTGGAAATTGCCAAAACATCACATTGGCTCAAAATGTAAAAATCAGGATAGAAAGGTGCTTCTGGCATTTCTACACCCAAATCTTTGACTGTTATCGGGTTGTAATCCGCAAAATCCCCGACAACATTTTCGATTTCATCGCTAGCAATAAACAAGACGGGTTCGTCCAGAGTTTCCCACAGACCGTCCAGCCATTCCTTGTACCATCCACTCGGAGCAACGGTCAGATACGGCACAACAGTATGAACGCTTCTGTAATCACCGCGCCGCAAATGCAAGCCGACAATTGTTTTACCTTTAGAACGCAAGCGATCGAGAGCTTCTATCACCTTCGCTGCGACTTCTGGCAGAGGTTTGAATAAAGATTGGAAATATTCTTTATGTTGGGCGTAATATTGAGTGTGAAACTGAAAATAGCCGTGGAAGTCTACATTTTTAAAAGGTTCCCGTGCATTGAGAATTGCCGACTCGGAAAGTTTGTAAGGCTGCGCTTGTTCTCCAACTAGAGGTAAAGGCTGAGAAATAGGCGCATCATGGTGACCGAATAGATACTGACCGATCCAAGCGGGCGTTTCTACCCTGAGATTGTGTTCCCTTGCGTAAGTTCTCAAAAACGCATACAGAAATATTTGGTTTCCCAACCGACCCATATTCTCCATGCCGAGTACGGATGAGGTAATCGCTGGTTTTTTCACATAAATTGCATCTCCCCAAGATGGGTGAATTGGTGTTGTGGTTGCTACCCGGTGAAAACCCTGTCCTTCGAGAAATTCATCCAACTGGTCAATTAACCCGCAGCCTTCATAGAGTTCTTCGTAATTAACTTCTGTGTTAATTAACTCAACAGATTTCAACCAATTGGTTGCCCCTTGCAAAGCCAATAGTTCTGCACCTTGGATATCTATATTTAAGATATTAAAGTCAGAGGGATTTAATTCCTGTTCTTGCAGCAGAGTATCGAGTGTTTTCGACTGTACTGTTATTTGATGAGTTTCAGTGATGTGGGGATAAATCTCTTGATGGTGTTTCAAGGGCAGAATAGAACTGCTTTGATCGAAGGAAGTAACGTGCAAATCCACACTACCATTGCGATTGCCGATCGCACAGTTGACCGATCGGACATCGGGCATCCCGGTTAGATTGGCTTGCAAACGTTCAAATACCGCTGGGTTGGCTTCTACGAACAGCACTTTTTGCGCGCCCATTTGTTGATATGCGGTGATTTCTGTGCCTTCATGAGCCCCAACATGAATCACGCCACGCGGGGCGATGGCATACTGCCGACAAAGTTCCTGTATGTTCAGCTTTCCGTCGGTTACTTCACCCAAAACATTCGAGTGGAATCGCTCATTGACAGCCAAGAAATTGCTGAACTCAAAGTTTTCATCCTCTGGCAAAAAGCTGGGTTTGTATTCTAACCGATCCGGCAAAATCTTAAAAATTGAATACCGGAATTTTTGCAAATACTCAAATGCTTCTTTCAACGTTGTTTTTGAATCGATATAAGTTCCACCATATTCAAATTGCAGATAATCGATTCTGCCTGATTCTAGAAAATATTTTGCCCCATCAAGAACGTCTAATTCGCCGCCCTCAACATCGATTTTGAGGAAATTAATTCTTTTAATGCCATAGCGCTGACAGTAATTGTCGATAGTTGTCGTCAAAACTGTAATTTCTTTAGGCGGATTCAGCCACCCTTGTTTTTCAACATCTACTCTGCGGTAGAAGGTACTCAATAGGGGATTGGCTTCGTAATAATAAAACGTCTTGACTTCTTCCTTCTGTCCTACCCCTAGATTATTGAAAATTAGTTGTTTATCTAGGTTTTGTATCAACTTTTTGTACACATGAGGAACCGGTTCAAACAGGTGAACTTCTACATCATGTCCTTGGCTCAAAACTTTCGCTGTCCAATCCCCAACATTAGCACCTACATCAAAAACAACATAGCCTTTATTAATTATATTTTTAATAACTTGAACTTCGCCATCAAGTTCCATTTCTTTGAGCCTCGTAGGAATCAGTGATTGAGTTAGTTTTTCTGGCTCTAATGTGGCGTATATATCTCCCCATAATTGGTGTTCATTAGATGAACTAATACTTTCAAATAAGCGATCGCTAGAAACCCATTCAGCTAGTGCAAGATGGCTATCTTCACCTTTTGCTAAGTTAAATAGTTGATATCCTAATGTCTCCAAGTGAGTAATCGATTTTTTCGCATCATCTATAAATTCTATTGTAAATTCAAAGGATAGACAAGGTATGGGTTGAGACAGTCCTTTTAAAACTAGATATTCCAATCCTTCAACATCTATTTTGCAAAACTGCGGGCATCCAAACAATTGAATCATTTCATCTAAAGTAGAAATTTCTACTGTTACTTCTTGATCCCAATTAACGCCAGCAAATCGTCCCGTTTTCCACTTGTCAGAAAAAGTAGATAAAACATTTAGATCACTAGAAATAGAAAGCTGCATCTCTCCAGGATGTTCTGCTAAACCTTTATTTACAATCGTAACTTGAGGATTATGTCCATATTTTTGATACAGGAATTCCACACAATTTGGTTGTGGCTCAAAACAGACTACTTTAGCACCAATTCCTATGAAAAAATCTGCTTTTTGTCCGATATTAGCTCCGACATCAAAGATAATCTGTCCGGCTTCTACAAAATTACGAATTAAATCTATAACCATTTGTTTGCTCGTTTTTTTGTCAATTAACTTATCAATTAAATGTGGAATCCTGGGAAGCGAACAGGCTCAATAAACTCGCTTTCATATATACGATCGAGCGCATAACCCAATTTAGGTATATCAGCGGGAATCCCGTCCTTCATCTTTCGATAATCACCCTCGTGACTAATCACCCCTTGATGATTATAAGCTATCCACTCACCTCGATATTTTTTTTACAGACGGCGATTGGCTTTATACCACTCATTAGCCGTTGGATATTCTGCCTCCATATTTTCATCCCATACTTTTCCCTCCAATCATCCTCGCCTCCACCATCATCCGCACCACATCGGGCATCTTATACTTTGCCTCCCATCCCAACTTTTGCTTCGCCTTACCCGGATTTCCCCTCCCCACAGCAATCTCCGTCAGCCTGTAAAGACTCGCATCGGTTACTAAATGTTCCTGCCAATCCAAACCCGCAGAAACAAACGCTATCTGCACAAACTCCTCCAAAGGATAGCTTACACCCGTAGCAATGACATAATCATCCGGCTCATCCTGCTGCAACATCAAATACATCGCCTCCACATATTCCGGCGCCCAACCCCAGTCCCGCTGCACAGAAATATTTCCCAAAGGCAGTTTTTCGGAACTACCCGCAGCAATTCGGCACACAACAGATACAATTTTTTGGGTAACGAACCTCTCCGGGCGCAGTGGCGACTCGTGATTGAACAAAATACCAGAACACGCAAACAAATTGTACGCTTCCCGATAATTCGCTACTTCCCAAAATGCCGTTGCTTTCGCCACCGCGTAAGGACTTCTGGGGCGAAAAGGCGTATTTTCATCGGCTGGATTGCCTCGGGTATCCCCAAAACATTCGCTGGAACTGGCGTTGTAAAGTTTAATTTTGCCCCCGGTAAACCGAATTGCTTCTAACAGATTTAATGTGCCTGTCGCAATGCTTTCGAGGGTTTCAACGGGTTGTTCAAAAGACAAGCTTACGGAACTTTGACCTGCTAGATTGTACACCTCATCTGGCTCTATTTTGGCAAGCACTTGCAAGACGCTGCGAAAATCGTTGAGAGACATGGATTCTAGTTTTACTCTGTCTCGGATTCCCAAACGGGCCAGGTTTCCGAAACTAGACATTTGGGCGTCTCTGGATGTGCCGCAAACTTCATAACCTCGATCGAGCAACAGTTTAGCTAAATAAGCTCCGTCCTGACCTGAGATACCCGAAATTAAGGCTTTTTTCATATCACATTTGGTTTTCCGAACTATACCGTAGCTGCTGCTATTTTTCCAGCTTTGTGAGTTTTATAGTCGTAATTTTTATTATTTTTAATGTTTTGGATTTTCCGAGGACTTACCAGAGCAAGTTTAAGCGCTTACTACAAACAAATTTCAGGATTTACGCCCGGAGGGAGGCTAAAGAAACCGGGTTTTTAACCGATATTAAGGGTTTCCACCAAATATTTGGGTGAAAAAATCCGGTTTCTGCCCCCCTGTGCGATCGCCAGTCAGTTAGACATTGACTCAGAAGTACAAAATATCAGCATTTTTACCTTCTGCCGAATGACTAATCCCTTCTGCCTTCGGATACTAGGCTTCCCACCTTTGGGCGACCAATTCAGCCAAGTCAACCACCCGCTGACTGTAGCCCCACTCATTGTCGTACCAAGCCAACAGCTTCACCATGTCGCCGTCCATAACTAGGGTCAAGCTGGAATCCAAGATCGAAGAAGCATCGTTTCCGCGATAATCGCAAGAAACAAGAGGCAAATCGTTGTACTCCAAAATCCCTTTCATGGGGCCTTCGGCTGCTTCTTTGAAAACTTGATTTACCTGCTCGCTAAAAGTCTTTTTCTCTACCTGAGCCACAAAATCAACTACCGACACATTAGGAGTCGGGACGCGCATGGCGATGCCATTTAACTTACCCTTCAATTCTGGAATCACCAAAGCCACAGCTTGGGCCGCTCCGGTAGAAGTCGGCACAATATTCATTGCAGCAGCCCGGGCCCGCCGCAAATCTCGGTGGCTGGCATCCAGCAAGCGCTGGTCGCCAGTATAGCTGTGGGTAGTGGTCATCATGCCTTTTATGATGCCAAAATTTTCATGAAGCACCTTCAGCACGGGAGCTAGACAGTTAGTGGTACAGCTAGCATTGCTGATGACCGTGTAGTCACTGTGCTTGTAGTTGTGGTGGTTGACTCCCATCACATAGGTGCCGACTTCAGGCCCCTTGCCGGGAGCAGTAATCAGCACTTTTTTAGCGCCGGCCGTGATATGCTTCGATGCACCAGCCTGGTCAACGAAGACGCCGGTTGCTTCAATAATCAGATCAATACCCCAATCTTTCCAAGGCAGGTTGAGCGGATTGCGATCGCTCACGCATTTAACTGTCTTGCCATTGAGAATAATCGAATTTTCATCCGTACTGATGTCCACACCCTTCAACGTTCCCATCATGGAATCGTATCTCAGTAAGTGGGCATTAGTTTTCGGATCGGAAGTGTCATTAATAGCTACCAGCTCTAGCTGGCTATTTTCTCGGCCTAGCCAGCAGCGCGCAAAACTGCGCCCGATACGCCCAAAACCATTGATCGCGACTCTAATCACCTTGTACCTCCTAACGATGGCAGCCCTTAACTCAGGCTTAAATTTTGGAAAAATTTAAGAATTGACTTCTGACACCAGATCATATCGCAAAGCTCGATCCTTTCTAACTTTTTGTGTTGATCAAAAAAGCTAGAACTTTTTTAAAAGGTCCAAACCGCAAGTCCGAAGGCATTCGGCATTGAAGGCCGCTGGTTACTGGTAAAGCTGATGGGTCACAATATAAGCCCGGACAACATCCGGGACTAAGTAGCGGAGGTCGATCCTTTCGGCGTAGCAGCGGCGGATGTGGCTGGACGAAATCTCGATCGCAGGCATGGAAAGCACCTCCCAGCGAATTTCCACGTCCAAAAGAGCCATTTGTTCGGCAACTCGTCGGCCCACAGCATTTGCCTGAACCTGCATCCTGTCCCCCCCCGAATCGAGGGGTTTTCCACCCGGACAATCTCCCCACTCGGACAGTTCCCCAATCTCCCCGCTTTCTGCTGTCTCTCGATCTCCCTGAGTCGGACGTGGGGCCACCAACCACTGGCACAACCCGGCAATTTCGCCGCACCGGTGCCATTTGGGAAGAGTAAGGAGTGCGTCACTACCAATAATCCAGTACCAGCCATGATCGCCTGGATACAATTTTTGCAAATACAGCAGGGTGTCGATCGCAAAAGAACTGTCGGAGGGATTTGCCGACGGCGGCGAAATTACGAAGTCGGGGCGATCGCCGATCGCGAGAGCGAGCATTTCCCGCCGCTGCTCAAAACTTGCCAAATCCGGGCGCCCTTTGTGAGGAGGAGAGCGATCGGGTACCCAAATGACTCGATCGAGACCAAATTGACTCGCAGCCGTCTCTGCCACCAACACGTGGCCCCAATGAACCGGGTCAAAAGTCCCCCCAAAAATCGCTATTTTCGCCATATTTCCCCAAAATCAGGATTAATACAGACATCGCGCAAGTTTTATGTTTGTACGCTTTTAACCATAAGCTCGTTTATTACAAAACCCTCGCTTCACATCGGAGACCAACCCCAGGGGGACATTAGTTTTGGCGAGCGTCCAGGACGAGTCCTGGACGCTAAAACCGATTTTGTTAACCCCCTTACTTCGTTCAAACCTTCAATCAGAGTTAAAAAACCGGTTTCCGAGCGTCGGAGTGCCTCTAGGACTGGATGATTAACCTTACCAATATTAATCCCAACTTGTTTTGAGTGCGCGATCGACCGCCTGAGCATTCGTTTGTTGGCGGTCTAAAAAGTTTTGACGGTAGATATACTTATCGCAGTAGTAAAAATTTTAAGGGCTGCCAAGAACGTCCATCGGCTTCTCGATCAAAACCAATGATTTGGTTTGATCTATGGCTTTGCGACTATTTCGACTAACTGCATAACTTGTATATATACAATAAAGTAAGAATATATACTATAGCTGCGATCGTGTCAATCTCTCACTTTCAAGAAAAAATGACCGTAAGAGTAGATAAATGACTATAAAAGGAGCGAAATTTTGTTGTTCGTGGTAGTGTTTGTAAATCCTTATGGGTTTTACCCTCAATCTTGGTAGAAAGGTTGTGGGGGTTTTGCTGCAGTATCCGAGCACAGCAGGCGGATCGAAATAGAAAGAATGCAGGAGTATGCAACCACCCAAAATTAGTCTATTGGCCCAGACCCCAGACCCCGTTTTCTGTTACCTGCTATTTTCGAGCTGTGACTGTTCCGGAAAACTACTCGGTACTAAGTCATATAGGATACAAGACAAACATCTCTACAAGTCCCGCAAATCTAGGGACGCGCAGAGAATTTTGTACAAAATCTCTAGCGAAATGTATCCTGAAAAAACAATTCTTGATATGATATCGCGTGTTATTGGCGTGGTGTGGTGTGTGAGGAGCAAAGATGCCGAGTTCTGTTGATTTTAGCGGTAGACCATTTCATTTCATCGGCATTGGTGGGATTGGGATGTCAGCCCTTGCCTACATTCTAGCTAAACGCAAGTTGCCTGTGTACGGCTCCGATATTAAATCGAGTCACATAACCGAGCGCTTGCAAGGAATGGGAGCTCATATTTTTTGGAGTCAAGACGCCAGCAATTTTGAATTATTTCAAACGGCCCTTAACGGTAGCAGTCCCGACTGCGGGCCACAGGAAAGGGCCGTATCCTCGGCAGTCGCTGGTACGGTAGGAACTTCTGTCGCGACAGCCGAAGCTCTCCAATTGAACGGCAACGGTTCAAGCGCCCAAGCAATTCCGGGATTGCCTCAAGTAGTCTGTTCGACGGCAATTCACCCGGCAAATGCCGAATATCGAGCTGCTTTAGATTTGGGCTGTCCGATTTTTCATCGATCGGATGTGTTGGCAGCCTTAATTCAAGATTACCAAAGTATCGCCGTAGCCGGGACTCACGGCAAAACTACTACTAGCAGCTTAATCGGTTTCATGCTGATGGCTGCGGGTCTAGATCCGACGATCGTAGTAGGAGGCGAGGTAAATGCTTGGGAAGGCAATGCCCGTTTGGGGGAAGGCCCCTACTTAGTGGCCGAGGCTGATGAATCCGACGGTTCTCTCGTTAAGCTGGTAGCCAAAATAGGCATAGTGACGAATGTAGAACTGGATCATCCAGACCATTACGATACCCTTGACCAGGTAATAGACACATTTAAGGTGTTTGCCCAAAACTGTCAAACCTTGGTGGGCTGCATTGACGACCAAATCGTCAAAGACTGCCTTCAGCCTCATGTCAGTTATAGCTTGCAGCCGGAAAGCGGTGCTGACTACACGGCTTCGGGCGTGGAGTACGGAGCCAAAAGCACCAAGGCCCACATTTGGGAGCGAGGAGCTTTGCTAGGGGAAATGGAGTTGAAGTTGCTAGGCACACACAATCTCAGCAATGCACTAGCTGCGGTAGCAGTGGGCCGATTGTTGGGGTTAGAGTTTTCGGCGATTGCCAAAGCGATTGCTGGCTTTGAAGGAGCTCGCCGCCGTTTTGAGGTGCGGGGTTTTCACAATGACATCCTGTTTGTGGACGACTACGCCCACCATCCTAGTGAAATTCGCGTTACCTTGGCGGCTGCTCGCTTGCGTATCGAAGGTAGCGAAAAAAATCCCAAATCCCGAAGAGTGGTTGCCATTTTTCAACCCCACCGTTACAGCCGGACTCTGACATTTTTGCCAGAATTTGCTCAATCTTTTGGGGATGCTGATTTGGTGGTGGCTTGCGATATTTATAGTGCTGGGGAACCGAATTTAGGAGAGATTAGCGGGCAGCGGGTTGCTGATTTGATTGCTAAAGAAGGCCGAGAGGTTGAGTTTCGGCCTTCCCTGGAGTCGGTAAGTAAGTTTTTAACCGAAAATCTGCAACCGGGGGATTTGGCTCTGTTTTTGGGTGCAGGCAATCTGAATCAGATTATTCCAGAGGTTATGGCTTTTTATCAACAAGCCGATCGCCCGGATTAGCTCGCGAAGTGAGTAGAGTTGATCGACTTTATAGCGTTGCACGTTGTGCCGAAACTTCTGTCGGGCGACTCGCTCAAAGGGGCAACATAAGTTAGCTAAATGGATTTTCAACCACGTCTTCGAGCGAAGGTATTTTTAAGGATTTTCAAGATGGTGACTATCTCGAATGACTCCTCTGTTAAGGACAATCGGCGAGTGTATTCTCCTATTTCTTTGCGGGGAACTGATTGCAAGATTAACTCCCAAGTTTCGCTGGCCGGCCTGACTTCCTTCCGAGTCGGCGGCCCGGCCGAGTGGTACGTTGCTCCCCGCAGTATGGAGGCTTTGCAAGCGAGTTTTGCCTGGGCACACGATGAAGGAGTGCCGGTGACTCTGCTGGGTGCGGGTTCTAATTTGTTGGTGAGCGATCGGGGTTTGTCCGGTTTGGTCGTCGGCACTCGCTACCTCAAACAGGTGAATTTTAATCCAGAAAGAGGTCAAGTTACAGCGGGGGCGGGGGAGTCAATTCCCCGCCTCGCTTGGTTGGCGGCTAAACGGGGCTGGAAAGGTCTAGAATGGGCAGTCGGCATACCGGGCAGCGTGGGAGGGGCTGTGGTGATGAATGCAGGCGCTCACAGAGGCTGTACTGCTGATATTCTAGTCAATGCTCGCGTCCTATCCCCCGGCGGCAAGGTGGAAATTCTGACTCCCCAAGAGTTGGAGTACCGCTACCGGACTTCGGTGCTGCAAGGGGGCGATCGGCTAGTAACAGAAGCGACTTTCCAGTTACAGCCGGGATTCGACCGATCGCAAGTAATGGCAGAAACTAATGACCATTTCAGCCAGCGGCGGACAACTCAACCTTACCACTTACCGAGCTGTGGCTCAGTCTTCCGCAACCCTGGCCCCAAGACGGCAGGTTGGTTCATCGAACAAGCGGGACTGAAGGGATATCAGATCGGCGGGGCGCAAGTAGCTCAGCGCCATGCTAATTTTATTCTTAACTGCGGGTCGGCAACGGCCAATGATATTTTTCAAGTGATTCGCCACGTTCAACAGCAAGTCGAGCAGCGGTGGTCGCTGTTGTTGGAGCCAGAAGTTAGAATACTGGGAGAGTTTCCCTTCTAAGGCATCATTGAAGTAATACGGAAACGGCAGACTGCCAGCCTACACACAATCAAAAAGTAGTTATGACAAAATCAGGACAAGGATTTGGCTTCGGCCTGGGCAAAATGAAAGAACTGACTGAAGCTTTCAAAAAAGCTCAGCAGGTTCAAGAAGGAGCTAAAAAGCTCCAAGAAGAGTTGGATGTCATGGAAATTGAGGGAACAGCCGGCGGCGGCTTGGTCAAGGTTTTTCTCAGCGGCAACCAAGAACCCCGCCGCGTGGAAATCTCACCGGATGCCCTCGGTGAAGGTGCTGATGTGGTTTCTGAACTCGTCACGGTGGCGATGCAGGATGCTTACGCTAAGTCTACGATGACGATGCGGGAGAAAATGGAAGAACTCACCGGTGGACTAAATCTCCCCGGTTTCGGTTAGTCATTAGTCATCAGTCATTAGTTGTTAGCTATCTGTGTTTAAAAAGGAATCTATAGCTAATGACTGATTGATTTCTCTGAAGCACGAAACGTTGGAAAAAAGGGGAAAGAAAAATTTTTCTTTCTTCCTTGCCATTAAAAATTACCAATTACTAATTATCAATTAAATGTCTTATAAATTATTGTTTGTCTGCCTCGGAAACATCTGCCGATCGCCCTCAGCAGAAAATATTATGAATCACTTAATTGAACAAGCTGGTTTGAGCGATCGTATCACCTGCGATTCTGCCGGAACTGCTAGCTATCACATTGGCAGTCCCCCAGACAGGCGGATGGCATGGGCCGCGAGGAAGCGAGACATTGAATTGTTAGGCGAAGCCCGCCAATTTCAAAGGGAAGATTTCGAGAATTTTGATTGGATTCTGGCGATGGATCAGGACAATTATCGAAATATTCTTGCTCTCGATAATTCTGGAAAATATAAAAAAAAAGTGCGGTTGATGTGCGACTTTTGCCATAAATATGACCTGAAAGAAGTGCCAGATCCTTATTATGGTGGACCGGAGGGATTCGATCGAGTAATTGATTTATTGTTAGATGCCTGCGAAGGGTTGTTGGAGTATGTTATAAATCAGGAAAAATTCACACTTACCAATTAACAATTATCAATTACCAATTACCGACTAAATGGTGTTCCATCGCAAAGCGAACGAGTTCTGCTCGGTTGTTGCTTTCTGTTTTTCTGAACAAGCTGCTGACGTGCTTTTCGACAGTTCGAGGGCTGAGGTGGAGCCGATCGCCTATTTGAATATTAGAAAGACCTTCTGTCAGCAAATCTAGCACTTCTCGCTCTCGCTGAGTCAAACTCGGAGCATTTTGGCTTGTATATGCGCGATCGTCGGTTTCTGACTTTTGAGTAAAAAAATCAGATTCTGGCTGGCTGTTGGCTCTGCTGCGTGCCTCTGTTGGCGTCGGTTCTGGTTTAGGGGAATGAGACGGTGCCTGAGCAATTAGAGCGTAGCGATCGAGCAAAGAGCGAATTACCGCCCCCAATTCTTGGAGTTCAAAAGGCTTAGCCAGATAATTGTCGCACCCCATCTGATAGCCGCGAATCCGTTCCTGCGTGCTCGTGCGTTCCGTCAAAAAAATCACCGGCAGCAAGCGGAAAGCGGGACGAGTCCGAACTCGCCGCACGAATTCGTAGCCATCCATCTCCGGCATTGTAATGTCGGTAACAATCAAGTGGGGCTGAAATTCCTCTACCAAACCTAAAGCTTCTTTGCCATTCTCAGCAGGGATTACAGAGTATCCGGTAATTTCCAGATAATCGGTAATCGACAAGCGAGTCGCGAAATCGTCGTCAGCAACCAGAATCGTCAAGGGCATGAGGGGAATTTAAAAATTAAACCTTAAAAATTAAAAGTGAAATTAGTCACTTTTAATTTTTAATTCTACTGTTTAATTCTGTTTATAACTTGCAGTTAAAGTAGCAGGCTGCCCTAATGTTCCCTCCAAAGCTACGCCGCGCCCGTTTGCTGCCAAATGCCGCAGAGTTTTGTAAATTGTCTCGATTTGCTCTGGCTTTCCTGCTTTTTTGGCTATTTCTGCGACAGACAGAGGTTTTTGGGCGTCTTTGAGCACTTGCAGTACCCGTTGCTGCAAGTCCAATACAGCCGCGGCCGCTTTTTTGCCTGCTTCTACGCCCGGTTGGTGATAGGCATTGACATTCACCAAGGAACCATAAAAACCTACGGCTCTTTCGTAGAGGGCGATTAATGCTCCTACTGTCCGAGGGTTGACTTGAGGAATTGTGACAGTAATGGAATCTCGGTGATTTTCGTACAAAGCTTGTCGAGTTCCCTGCAACAAACCCGACAAATAATCTCCCGAAGTGACGCCGGTTTCTACTTCAACAGAAATTCCTTGCCTGTCTTCCAAAACTTCGATAAATGTTAGGAAGAAATTCGGCACCCCGTCTCGCAGTTGCTGGACGTAGGCGTGTTGGTCGGTGCTGCCTTTGTTGCCGTAAACTGCGATTCCTTGATGAACTGTGTTGCCGTCTAAATCTTGCTGTTTGCCTATAGATTCCATGACTAATTGCTGCAAATAGCGGCTGAACAATAGCAGGGAGTCTTTGTAAGGCAAAACTACCATGTCTTTTTCGCCGCGTCCGTTGCAGGCAAAATACCAACTCATGGCTAAAAGGGCGGCGGGATTGTTTTTAATGTCGGGAATTCTGGTAGCTTCGTCCATGACTTTAGCGCCGTTGAGCATCGCCCGAATGTCGATGCCTTGCAAAGCTGCTGGCAAAAGTCCTACTGCTGAGAGTTCCGAAGTGCGTCCTCCCACCCAGTCCGACATGGGGAAGCTGCCAATCCAGCCTTCTCCTACGGCTATTTTGTCTAGTTGGCTGTCTGTGCCGGTGATGGCAATTGCCTGTTTGGCGAAGTCGAGCTTTTGGGCTGCGAAGGCTTTTTTAACTTCAATCATGCCGTTGCGGGGCTCGGGGGTGCCGCCGGATTTGGAAATTGTAATTACTAGGGTGCTGGCGAGTTTGTCTTTGATTTTGTTGAGGATTCGATCGATCCCCGCCGGGTCAGTGTTGTCGATAAAATGAATTGCTAGGGGCGGAATGTCTGGGGATAAAGCTTCGGCGACAAATTGGGGGCCTAGGGCGGAACCACCGATGCCGATCGAAATTATGTCGGTAAATTGCGGAGCAAAGGGCGGTTTAATATCGCGGTTTTGAACTTTTTTGACAAATGTTTCGACTTGTGATATTCCTTCGACTATTTCTTGTTTTAATTCTGGAGTGGGAGCTAAATCGGGGTTTCGCAGCCAGTAGTGGCCCACCATGCGGTTTTCGTCGGGATTGGCGATCGCACCTGCTTCTAAAGCTGCCATGTCTTTGAAAGCTTTGTCAAATTTGGGCTTCAGTGCTGCTGCGAAAGCGTCGTCGAATCCCATGCGGCTGATATCGAGGTAAAGTCCCAATCCCTCGTGATAGTAAAGCCAGTCTTGATAGCGTTGCCAGAGTGCTGCGGCGTCCATAGGAATTCTCTACAATTTTTTTAATGTTCGATCGGCGTCGTCAGGAATCCACCAATTGTAGTTTAAAACGATCTGATGTACGGCTTTTGCAGAATCCCAATAAATTTAAGCATTAGTCGTCTTAAGGCAGCCTGCGCCGAAGGCAGCCAGAGCATTCGGCAGAATTAAACAAGAAAAATATGACTTGGGCAAACACTCTTACCAGGTAGATCCCCGATTGATGGCAACACCCCATAGATAGATCGAAATGGCACAGAGATTTAAATGTGGTCGAGGTTGGGCTTTGGGCCCTGGTTTAACAATATTCAAATTCGGGCGATCTGGCTCTGTAAAATAGGCATTGCGGTCAGGTTAAATATACTTTTAGCTGTCACTCAATAATCGGCTAAAAATATAGTTAACAACGGTAAACTATCTTAAGTGTAGTATAATATACAGATATTAGAATTAAAGTGCGATCGACTATGCTTGCTCTATCTCCCGAATTAAAAGAAAGGTTAGCAACTCCGCTCAAAATCGGCGATTTTGAAGTTAAAAGCCGCGTCCTGCAATCGCCCTTATCCGGCGTTACCGATTTGGTATTTCGCCGCCTGGTGCGCCGCTACGCGCCGGATTCGATGATGTACACGGAAATGGTGAACGCTACGGGTTTGCACTACGTGAAGCAACTGCCGAGAATTATGGAAGTTGACCCGAACGAGCGTCCGATTAGCATTCAATTGTTTGACTGCCGGCCGGATTTCTTGGCAGAAGCGGCCCAGAAAGCAGTGGCAGAAGGAGCGGATACTGTTGATATTAATATGGGCTGTCCGGTTAACAAAATTACTAAAAACGGCGGCGGTTCTTCCCTGCTGCGAGATCCGGAAACGGCCGAGGCAATTGTGCGGGCTGTTGTGGAAGCGGTAGAGGTTCCTGTCACGGTTAAAACTAGAATCGGTTGGACTGACAAAGAAATTAATATTTTGGAATTTGCGAAGCGGATGGAAGATGCGGGAGCAAAAATGATTACCGTACACGGCCGCACTCGATCGCAAGGTTACACCGGCCCGGCAAAATGGGAGTGGATTCGCCGAGTGAAAGAAGTTTTATCGATTCCAGTTATTGCTAACGGGGATATTTTTTCTGTGGAAGCAGCGATGCGATGTCTGGAAGAAACCGGCGCAGATGGAGTGATGTGTTCGCGGGGAACTTTGGGCTATCCTTTTTTGGTTGGAGAAGTTGATTATTTCTTGAAAACTGGTGTGGAAAAGATAGCTCCGACACCAATTGAACGCCTCGAATGTGCTAAGGAACATTTGCGGGCTTTGTGGGAATATAAAGGTGAAAGCGGTGTTTGCCAAGCGCGCAAGCACTTAACCTGGTATGCTAAGGGTTTCCCAGGCGCTGGGGAATTGCGGGGCGTGTTGGCTGTGGTAGAAACGGTTGAACAAGGTTGCGATTCGATCGATCGCGCGATCGAGCAATTGCCCGCATAAACCTTACCCGCCGATATCAACTAGCGGTTACAGAAACAAAACCCACCTCTGCAGGCTAAGATTTAAGACACAGTTAAAAATTTGTGTGTGGGGGAAAGCATGGACTCATTAAAAGGGCGAGATTTATTAAGTCTGGCAGATTTAAGCATTGACGAATTAAATTATTTGCTGGATCTAGCAGCCAGTTTAAAATCGGGAATGGTCAAGCTGAAACGCAATAAAGTTCTCGGCTTGTTATTTTCTAAAGCTTCAACGCGAACGAGGGTAAGTTTTACGGTAGCAATGTATAAATTGGGAGGGCAAGTGATTGACCTCAATCCCAACGTTACACAAGTCAGCCGCGGGGAACCTTTGGTAGATACAGCAAGGGTCTTAGACAGGTATTTAGACATTTTGGCGATTCGGACTTTCGAGCAAAAGGACTTAGCAACTTTTGCCAATTATGCGAAAATTCCTGTAATTAATGCGCTTACAGATGACGAACACCCATGTCAAGTCCTGGCGGATTTACTGACAGTAAAAGAGTGTTTTGGCAAGCTAGAAGGATTGACCCTGAGTTATTTTGGCGACGGTAACAACATGGCAAATTCGCTGATGTTGGGCTGTGCAATGACGGGGATAAATGTCAGAATTGCTTGTCCTGAAGATTTCGGACCGAATATTGAGATTGTGGCAAAAGCTAAGGCAATTGCTCAGGGAAAAACAGAAGTTACTGTAACTGCTGATGCGGAAGCTGCTGCTAAGAATGCTCAAGTGATTTATACTGATGTTTGGGCGAGTATGGGACAGGAAGAGGAAGCAAAAATCAGGATTCCTTTGTTTAAGCCATATCAGGTAAATGAACAGTTGCTGAAGTTAGCAGATAAGAATGCAATTGTATTGCACTGTTTGCCCGCACACCGAGATGAAGAGATTACCGATACAGTGATTGAAGGCAGTCAATCGCGCGTTTGGGATCAGGCAGAAAATAGGATGCACGCTCAGCAAGCTTTGCTGGCCAGCATCCTGGAAAGCGATTAAGAATTAGCTAAAAATTAGTCTGTCGGGGGATCAAATCGACCTACTCGCTACTTTTTGCAGACCGCTTCCGTTATCATTTCATTTGAACCAGGATTATTTGCAACCAGCCTGCAATTACCCGTTTCAACCATGATTAATTGCAATTTCTTAAGTAAAAGAAATGAATCACATTACTACGACAGACTTACTCGAAAATCTCACAAGGCGATATGCCACCAAACAGTTCGATCCAGCCAAAACAATTGCTCCAGAAATCTGGACAGCTTTAGAAGATGCGTTAGTGTTAACACCATCTTCTTATGGGCTTCAACCTTGGAAATTTCTGATTATCACCAGCTCGGAACTTAAAGAACAGCTCAAGCCCCTCTCCTGGAATCAGTCACAGGTTACTGATTGCTCTCATTATGTCGTGTTCGCGATTAAAAAGAATCTCACTGCCGAGGATGTCGATCGCTTTGTTGCCCGCACTGCCGAGGTGCGAGGCGGGACTGTAGAGGCAATGGCAGGATATCGGAATCTAATCGTCAGTGACTTGGTTGATGGTACCCGCAGTTTTAATATCAATCAATGGTCAACGCACCAAACTTATATTGCACTGGGCAACTTTATGACCAGTGCTGCATTGCTTGGTGTTGACACCTGTCCAATGGAAGGAATTGAACCTGTCAATTACGATCGCCTGTTGGGTCTTTCTGCAAAAGGCTTTACTACCGTCGTAGCTTGTGCGGCTGGCTATCGCTCTGAAGCAGATAAGTATGCTTCACTCGCAAAAGTAAGATTCCCTAAGTCAGAAATCTTAGAAACTTTATAGAACCCATTTGGTATCTTCTTGATCGAACTATATGGTTTTGAGGATATCGTTTTACCAGAGGATTTAATACCAGAGTCAGGACTTCAAGCTAACAGGCATCAAACCAGATACAACCTAGAGACCTCAAAGGCTTGTGAGACAACAAAAAGATCCTAAATGGGTTCTATAGCAATCCTAAATGATTATCCTCGTTACCAGGAAGAGCCTGGTAACGCAGATCCGGAGGCTCTGCCTCCATTGTCGCAGCCGAGGCAGAGCAAGAGTGATATCGGTTCCCAGGCAGAGCGTGGGAACCAGTTAACCAGTTATTGAAACTGATGCGAGGATTGCTATATAAACCCGGGATACGCTGTAAGTCGATCGTAATAGCGGATCTCGGCGCACCTTAAAAAGTGATTAAGATGCTCCGAGATTGATTTTTGTTACTTCACCGGCGACAACATTAACTGTTTGTTGAATTTGACTTCCGTCAACTTTCAACTGATAAGTTCCCGGAGAAAGCTCGATCGCCCCAAACCATCCTTTACCATCGGCGCGCAGTTGACGAACCTTGGCACCAGCATCGATCGACTGCAATGTCAAGCTCGCACCGTCGCAAGTTTGAGCGCACCGCTGCCAATTTCCGGCGATCGCACCTGTAGTCGGCCGCGACTTCCAAGGCATATCGGGAACCGCTGCGGTTGTCGCCCATACAGGCTGAGTTTCATAGGTTTTGCCCGTCGCAGCATCAACGTATTGACTCGGCTGCGACAGCGCGGTGTAAAACAAATCGTTGCTTTGGGGAACGTATTTCCAAGGCTGGCGGGGCAAATCACCGCTACCGCCCGATCGCAGTTCCACATTCGTGTACACGTTGCTGCTAGCGTAGGAATACAGCACCGTACCGGCTACGTGATTTCCTTTCGCAGACGGCTGTTCGGCGCGGCGAACCTGCGCTAGGGTGTCTTCGATGTAGTTGAGGTAATTGCCGGGGCCGATCGCAATTTGGCGATTGTACTGGTGGTCTTTGGCGAACTCGATCCAGTGGTCATAAGCGAGTTTTTGCGATGGTTTGTACTCGCGCTGGTAAGTCATCGGCATCGCCATGTCTACGATCCCTTCCTCCAGCCAAGCGCGCCAATCTTGCAATACTTCTTTGTAAGGCTGCGTTTGATACCACCCTGCATCGTTTGCTGGGCCGTCTCCCCAGGCGATCGTGGCGGCGGTAATTTTAACGCGCGGTTTAATCGCAAGGCTTTCTACATAAAGCTTCCGCACTAAATTTGTCACCTGATCGCGCCTCCACTGCATCCACGCGGGATCGCTGGGTGCGGGTTTGCCCGATCGACCTGTTTGCTGATTGAAACGGGCGATCGCAGTCGGATTGTAGCCCCAAGTCGGCCCACCGTAGCGCACATAATCCAACTGTACGCCGTCCACATCGTAGCGCTTGAGCAAGTCCAAATAGACGGAAACAGTATAATCTACGGCGTCTGGATGGCCGGGATCGAGGAAACCGGGTGCTTCCCCCCCGTAAGTCAGCATCGCCCAATTGTTGATTCCCGGCGCATTGGGCCCGTGTTGTTGCCAAACGTGACCGGCGGGAAGTTTGGTGCCCGAAACCACCGGCAGCGTCACCATCCAAGCGTATACTTCAATGCCTGCGGCGTGAGCTTTGTCAATCAAATCTTGCAGGGGATCGAAACCCGCAGGAACGTTGGGATCGAGAGTGCGGGGTTCGATCGCACTGGTGTAAAAAGCATCGCCGCGGCGGCGGACTTGGGCGACGATCGCGTTAGCATTTGCCCGCTGCGCGTCTGCGATCAATTTTGTGACTTCTTGAGGAGTTTTGAAGCCGGGGTTGAAGGCATCCACCCAGAAGGCGCGAAATTCAGCGGTTTGGGTTTGCGGGGGCATAGTTGCGCTAGCGCGGGATGGGAAATTGGAGAACCAACCAGGAGTCAGCAGAAAACTAATTGTTAAGCCAATCAGGAACAAGCTTGACAAAAAGAATGTTTTGGTATTTCGCATCAGAAATGTGTGAGAGAGCGTTTAACAGTCCTTTACGGACTTTTGGTTTGAGAGTCCGCTTGACATTTTCGCACAATGGTGAAAGTTTGGGCGAAAATACACTGAACTGGCGATCCTCTTCGAGGGCTTCGCTAACGCACTTTTTGAAGAAATGATATTACCGCACTTTCAAACGCTAGCCCTTCCGGGTAACAGCTACTCAACAGCAAGCAATTT
Organism: Microcoleus sp. Pol11C3; assembly: GCF_036701485.1. NCBI lineage: Bacteria > Bacillati > Cyanobacteriota > Cyanophyceae > Oscillatoriales > Microcoleaceae > Microcoleus > Microcoleus sp. Pol11C3. Next base: position 26,795 of record NZ_JAUBQW010000038.1, read on the forward strand.
ACTCGAGCGAGTAGATGGCTGGCGCCAAGAAGCAACCCGAAAGTTGCAGCAAAGCCAGAGAGGAGAAAAGGGACAATTTTTAACACCTTCCTCAGTCGCAAGTTTGATGGCGGGAATGTTTGAATTCAACTGTGCCGATATATCGCTTTTAGATGCCGGTGCAGGAATTGGTTCCCTGTTAGCAGCCGTTGTTTGCGAACTTTGCCAGCGCCCAAACAAACCGCGTAGCCTGCACGTTACAGCTTATGAAATTGACCTTATTTTGATTGAATACCTCAAGCAAACCTTAGACTTGTGCAGTATAGAATGTCAGCGTTTTGGGATATCTTTTACCTGTGAGATTCGCGAAATTGATTTTATTCAAGACAGCGCCGATATGTTGCAGCCCAATCTATTTACACAACCAGTAAAACGGGAATTTACCCATGCAATTATCAATCCTCCCTATGCCAAAATAGACGCTAAATCCCAAGCCCGAACCTTGCTGCGTTCTATAGGACTAGAAACCAGCAATCTCTACGCTGGCTTCACAGTAGCTGCCGCTCACCTGCTCAAACCAAACGGTGAATTAGTGTCGATTACTCCCCGCAGCTTTTGCAACGGTTTATACTTTCGAGATTTCCGCAAAGTATTCCTTCAAATGATGGCTTTACGCCAACTACACATCTTTGAATCGCGACAGTTGCCATTTCGCGATGATGCGGTGCTGCAAGAAACTATTATTGTGCGCGCCACCAAACAAATAGAACAGCCAGATACTGTACTAATTACCTCAAGCAGCAGCGTGGATGACGACCTGGTTTTGTCTCACCAACAGCCCTATACCGCCCTAATTCATCCCCAAGATTCCGAGCAATTTATTCGGATTTTACCGGATTCTGTCAGCCAGAAAATAGTCGAGCAAATGGCTCAATTTACTTGCACGTTAGAGGAATTAGGCCTAACAGTTTCCACCGGAAAAGTTGTAGATTTTCGTGTTCGATCTGACTTGCGGCTAAAACCTGAAAACGGTACAGTTCCGCTGATTTATCCCGCACACTTCTCGGCTGGCGGTGTTGAATATCCCACCGCAACGAGAAAGCATCAAGCTTTAGCTGTCACGGAAAAAACTGCTGCACTCCTCGTCCCTAACGAACATTATGTTTTGAGCAAGCGCTTCTCCTCAAAGGAAGAGAAAAAGCGAATTGTTGCAGTTGTCTGGGATGCCAATAAAATTAATAGTTCTAGCGTTGGTTTTGAGAACCATTTGAATTACTTTCACCAACAGGGACGCGGATTAGACCTCACCCTGGCGCGGGGATTGGCCGTTTATCTAAATTCGAGTTTGGTAGATGCGTTTTTCCGACTGTTCAACGGACACACTCAAGTTAATGCTACGGATTTACGCACTTTGAAGTATCCTAATGTAGAGCAATTACTTTTACTTGGCGCTCAAATAGGAGAAATATTTCCTACACAGCGGGAGATCGATCAACTTGTCGAGAGACAACTGCTGAACGCCACCAATCCGTTAGAAAATAGCCCAATGACAATCAAGAACCGTATTGATGAATCTCTAGAAATACTTGCAGCGCTGGGTTTTCCAAAAGGTCAGCTTAACGAACGTTCCGCCTTAACCCTTCTGGCTTTGCTTGACCTCAAGCCAAAGGATGCTTGGGAATCGGCAAAATCTCCACTTCGGGGAATTACACCAATTATGGAATTTATGGACGAGGAGTACGGAAAAAAATATGCACCAAATACGCGGGAAACTGTGCGTCGCCAGACTGTGCATCAGTTTCTAGATGCAGGTTTAATTGTTGTTAATCCTGACAGTCCCGAACGTCCGGTGAATAGTCCAAAAACTGCCTATCAGATAGAAGAAAGTGCTTTAGAACTGCTGCGAACTTATGACACTTCTGACTGGGACAAGAATCTTCGCGCTTACCTCGCCTCCGTCGAAACGCTGAAGCAACGATATGCACAAGAGCGAGAAATGGCGCGAATTGCAATTACAATCGAAGGTGATGTAAAAACTATTTCGCCCGGAGCTCATAACGTCTTAATATCAAAGATTGTCAGTGAGTTTGCTGAGCGCTTTACTCCTGCTGGCAGACTGCTTTATGTCGGAGATACCGATGAGAAATTTGCTCATTTCAATGAAGCCTCGCTAACTGCATTAGGTGTTACAGTCGATGCTCACGGTAAGATGCCAGATGTAATTGTTCACTTCACTGAAAAAAACTGGTTAGTGTTAATTGAAGCTGTTACTTCTCACGGCCCGATTAATCCAAAACGCAAAACTGAGCTTGAGAATCTTTTTAGAAGTTCGACAGTACCTCTGGTGATGGTGACAGCTTTCCTCAGCCGCAAGGCAATGGCGGAATATTTATCTGATATTTCCTGGGAAACTGATGTCTGGGTAGCAGAAGACGCTACTCACCTGGTTCATTTTAACGGAGAACATCTTTTGCAGGCTTATTCCAAAAATGAAAATATTTGTGAGCCAGAATGATGCTAAAATACACTATTTATATGGCTGCCGCTGGCATCGGAATGACATATACTGTGATGCAAGCGGTTTAATTGACCGGAATTGTCGATCGCACTCAGTAAATTAAATAACTAACTAGCCAAAATATCTTTCCAATGGAAAAAAAGCATAACGCTGGATTGTGGGTATCAGTATTGTACTTCGCTCAAGGCCTCCCTTACACCGTCGTTAATTTAATGTCGGTGATTTTTTTGAAAGGTATGGGAACCAGTAACGAGCTCATCGGATTGACAAGTCTGTTGTCTTTTCCTTGGGTTTTAAAAGGTTTGTGGGGCCCAGTGGTTGATTTGTATTCCACCAAACGCAAATGGATTTTAACAACTGAAATCATTTGTGCTTTTCTGTTTGCTTTCCTAGCTTTTGGCGTATTAACGCCGGAACCGATTATTATATCGCTTGTGATCTTTACGGCGATCGCATTTGTGTCAGCTACTCACGACATCGCCATTGACGGATTTTATTTAAACACTCTCAATAAAGACCAGCAAGCCTTGTTTGTCGGGGTTCGCAACACGGCTTATAGAGGTGCTGTCATTGCCGGTAGCGGTTTATTGGTGTTCTTAGCGGGGAAACTGGCCGAACAGCATTTAGTCACCGGAAATACAGGCGACACCAAAATATATCAAGACATTCCGCTGTCACTTTTCGGTTCGGATTTTAGCGTGTCTGCCCTTAACTACGGATGGGCGACAGCCTTTGGCATTTGTGCGATTATGTTTGTGGTGATATATCTCTTTCAGCGGTGGTATCTTCCCTATCCTCGAAATTACGATTTGGAATCCGATACCCCCCAAAAAACAACAAGCTTTATCGAAGCCTTTAAAACATATTTCCAGCAAGATAAAATTGGTTGGATTGTTACTTATGTCGTGATTTTTAGGTTAGGCGATGCCTTGACGTTTAAAATGGCCCCGCCATTTTTAATGGATAAAGTGGAGAAAGGAGGATTAGCAGTTTCTACATCGGAAATGGGTTTATTATCCGGTACTTTAGGGGTAATGTTTCTGTTAATTGGAGGTTTACTTGGCGGCTATTTGATTGCTAAACAAGGATTGAAAAAATGGATGTGGCCGACGGCAATTCTGCAAAATTCAACTAACGTGCTGTATTGGCTGTTGGCAATACATCAACCGGGGATTGAATGGGCTTATGCTGTAAATTCGATCGAGCAATTTACTTACGGACTTGGCGTAGCTGCCTATACAGTGTTCTTGATGCGGACTGTCCGCCCTGAATACGAAGCATCTCACTATGCAATTACAACGGCTTTTATGGCCGCAGGAGTGCTGATTCCTGGCGTTTTTAGCGGCTACTTGCAGGCGAATCTCGGCTATCAAAATTATTTTTTGATGAGCGCGCTGGCTGTGATTCCCGGTATGCTAACCATTTTCTTTCTGCCCCTAGAAGATGAGAAAAAATTAGCATCCATGCCCAGACCAGGACTGGACGATTTCGATTAATATCAAGTGCGATCGCTATAATTATAAGACCCGGGCGGGTTTACCAATGTCTGCACTACTTTTTCTAGATTTCGGTGAACCCGCCACTGCTAGAATATTGATGTTTTTAATCATGGAAGGAGTATAAATTCTGTGTGCTTGCGTTCATAAAATAAAATACAGCAGATTCCATGTATGTGTGGTACACTAAATTTAGTATATCAGCATAAAAAATGAAAGCTTATTCGATCGAGTTTCGTGAAAAAATAGTTAAAACCTATGAACAAGGTGATACATCAGTCAGGAAAGTAGCCCAACGTTTTGATGTGAGTAAAGCGTTTGTGCAAAAAATTTTAAAACAAAAAAAAATAACTGGCCACGTTCAACCAAAAAAAACGGGGGGAAGCCTGAAAAGTGTTTTGCACTCGTTCACAACTAAATTGATCGAGATGGTGGAAAAACATCCTGATAGTACCTTATCAGAATATTGTGAATATTGGCTAGATAGCTATCAGCAATCTGTCAGTTAAGCGTATGATGTGTCGCGAATTAAAAAAACACAATATGACGCGAAAAAAAAGACTATACGTAGCAGTCAAGCTGCCACCGAGCGAGTGCAAATTTTGAGGTGTTCCTTCTTGGGAGAAAGTGAAAAATATCGACCCAAACAACCTGGTTTTTTTGGATAAAATGGGCGTTTTATGGGGGTTGACACGAACCCACGCCCGTTCAAGACGTGGTAGTAGAGTGTATGATTTAAAACCATTTTATCGGGGTGCAAAAGTAACAGTTATTGGAGCAATTAGTTTAAAAAAAGTAGTAGGATTAATGACGCTGAATGGGTCGATGGATAGTCAGGCATTTAAAGTTTTTATAGAACAGTGCTTAGTGCCAAACTTATGGGAAGGTGCAGTCCTTATCATGGATAATCTACCAGCCCATAAGTTGTCGGTGATTGAACCATTGATTCAAGCGGCTGGTGCCAGTATTCTGAATTTATCACCCTATTCTCCTGACTTTAATCCGATCGAATTATGGTGGTCACAACTCAAATCTTTTTTACGTAAGTTTTCGCCCACTACTACCAAGATGGTTGACATTTTACTAGCTACTGCGCTTGATTTGGTTAATATTAAGCACTTTAAAAACTGGTTTACAAACTGCTGCTACTGTACTGCATAAACCTGGAATCCGCTGTAAGGACACAACAATGTTGTGTCCCTACCGAATATCTGTATATCTGTATTGCCAGCCGCCAACTAAATCGCAATAAAATCACTAGCTGTTAGCGGACTACTTGGAATGCCAGGAATACTGGCAAGAACTTCGCCGTTACTGGTAATTTCGATCGTCGTTATAAAATCGCCTGGAGTAACTCTCAATTGGTTAAAGCTCAAACCTCCGCTCAAACCGATTAAATCTTGACCCTTTTGAAAGTCTACAAGTGTATCTGTACCGGCGCCTCTTCCTAACACCAATACGTCGCGTCCAGCGCCACCAATTAAGAGATCCGCACCCGCTCCGCCAATGAGTGTATCGTCTCCTTCTCCACCACTCAAATTGTCATCCCCTTTGCCGCCTAATAGCAGGTCGTTGCCGCTGCCACCGCTGATAATATCGCTGCCTTTATTGCCGCTGAGACTGTCGTTTCCCCCATTGCCAGTGATAATATCATTCCCTGCCAAACCAGATGCTGTATTGTTAGCATCGTCGCCTACTAAATTATTACTTTGGGAGAGATCAAGAGCAGTTTTCATTGCGGCAACGTTTGCTAAAAAGGAGCTTCCTGGAGCGGTTCTTAATTGCTCTAAACTGCTGCGCGATTCCAGGGATGTTCCCAAGGCCGGCAGTGCAAAGTCTAAGCCAGCTAACAGCTCTAAATAATCTGAATCTCTGAAAGTGAAATCAGGGCGGTTCAACTGGTCTACAGAGATTTCTGTCTGAGTTAAGCCGGGAGGAGGAGAAGTTAACAAACCGCTTTGAGTGTGCTTTTCTAAGACAAGTAGCGGGTTGATAATCGGGTTAGTAAATGTTTGAAGAACTACTTTTCCTGGCAGAAAAGCTTCTCCTCCCAAACTCACAAAATCGCCGCCAACTATGTAGTGAGTTACATTTTTTCCGGCGCCGACTTTCTGCTTGAATGTATTGACTGTACTCTGAGCAACTCCGGGAGAATTGAAGGTGACAACATCTCCAATAGTAGATGTGAATTCAGTTGCGGCTAGCTGCGTTAAAGCACCGCCCAAGCTGTGTCCGAGAAGGTCTGGTGGCAAGCGGCGGGGGTTTTTTGCTGTATCTTGACTGATTTGTGTCAGCCAATTTCCTAATGCCTGTTTGTTGGCTTCAAATTGGTTGAAACCGGCGCCGCGCTTGTCTGCGTTTGCAGCATCATCTACGAGTGAGTCGGTGCCGCGAAATACTAAAACGGGCGGTTTGTCTGGGGTGGTGGAAATTAAGCCGATCGCGTGAAATCCAGTCCCCGGATCGTCAAAAGTGCGATCGATTTGGTAGCCCGCAGCGCTCAAACCTGTTTGAACTAAAGTTTGAGACTGGGGGTTGTTATCTATGTAAACAAGTTGCTTAGCTATAGTTTCGTAAGCGGCGGGGGAGGAGGGCATATTTTTTTATTTCCTGTCGTTTGAGGGGGAATTAGTGTTTAAGCTACTTCACTAAGTTTACTATAAACTTCGTTTAGTGACCATATTAATTGGTCATTTTTAGTAAATTTTTAGGGGCGAATTGATAGAGATTTTTTAATACAAAAAAACAATATCGCTACAAAAAATATGCCGATTTCGCGCCACCCAAAATACAAAATTTGCTCGCCCTAAAGCTATACAAAATCTACCCGAGTAATATCGCTTGCCACTACGCCTCTGAGAGTAGCAAGAATTTCCCCAGTAATCGGGATAGTAATTAAAGCTCCGTCAACACCTTGGGTTACTCTAATTTGAGGAAAAGTTAGACCCCTCGACAGTACAATTAAATCTTCACCATCTTGAAAATCTAAAATCACATCGGCTCCGCCGCCGGATTCCAATACAAAGCGATCGCGCCCCGCGCCGCCAATTAAAAAATCGTTGCCAAACTCACCGGAAATCAAATCGTTTCCGTCGCCGCCCTCCAAATAATCGTTATCTCTGCCGCCGTACAAAAAGTCGTCACCACCACCGCCGATGATGCTGTCATTACCTCGATTGCCTCGGAGAGTATCGTTACCGCCGTTGCCGATAATTGTATCCTCTCCAGGGCCGCCGGTAGCAGTATTGTTGCGATCGTCCCCTGATAAATAATTCGGTTGTAAGGGAGCTAAACCGTATTGCATTTGTCTGATTAACTGCACAAAAGAAAATTCAGGTGCTGTTCTCACACTCTCTGCACCCCCTCTGGTTCTGATGGCTACTGACACATTGGGCAAGGCGAAATTCATCGCAGCGATAAACTCGTTAAAATCGGAATCGTTGTTATAAGTAAATTCGGGACTGTTTAATTGTTCAATGGAAATTTGCCTCTGCAAAAAACCCACGGGCGGAGTAGTTAACAAATTTTCAGTTCGATGTTTGGCCAAAACAGTTAAGGGATTAATACTCGGGTCTGTAAAACTTTGGATAAATACTTTGCCCGGGATAAATGCTTCCCCAAACAAGCTGACTACATCTCCGCTGACAATGTAGTGAGTGACATTTTTGTTGCCTGCCCTGCTGAGATTTCTCCGAAAAGTGTTGAATGTACTCGCTGACACTCCCGGAGAATTGAAAGTAAAGATATCGCCGGTCAGAGATGTGTATTCGGTTGCTACAATTTGAGCGACGGCTCCGCCCCAACTGTGCCCGATGACATCCGGCAATAATTTACTGGGGTTTTTACCTGTATCTTGACCGATTTCTGTTAGCCAGTTTTTGATATTATCTTTGTTCTTTTCAAATTCAGGTAAACCAATGTCTCGGGAGTCGGAAAAGATAGCGTCGCCGTCGATGAAGTCTGTACCTTTAAATACGAGGGCGGGCGGGTTTTCAGGATTGGATGAGCCGAACCCGATCGCATAAAAGTTTGTTTCTGGGTCGTCGAATATGCGATCAATATAGTAGCCATTAGTATCCAGGAAACTCGCAACTTCATTTTGCGCGCTCGGCTTTTGATTCAAAAAAACAATTGATTTAGCCAGAGCTTCATAAACAGCAGGCGAGGCACTCATAATATTATATTTTCTGTTTGTTGGTATTTGCGATCGCTCTCTTCTTGAGCTAAGTGTCCAATGGCAGCCATTATAGCTGACAAGATTTGTATGGTACACTTAATAATATCTACTCAAGAATCAAGTTTGTGCGGTTATGGCTATCATTCGTCAATACATTGCTCCATTTATAGCGATATTAGTATTTTTCGCGGCTCTGGTAGCAGTCAGCGCTCGCATCTTTTTGCCGGCTGACATGGCTGCCCCGGCACCGATTGAGGAAGCGATCCCCCAAAAGCAAGCGGCAGTAGTGAATCCAATTTTCTTGGGGCTAAATTATTCCGCTTTGCGTGTCCGGTGAGCTGATGTCTGCTCAACTAATACAGGGCTACGGGCTCCGCTCAGGATCTGGACTCGATCGGGCAAAACTGGTAAAGTTTATGCACCGGACTTACCGAGAGCTTTACCCGGATGGGGAATTGGGACATTTGGCTCAAACTGTCGAGCAGTATTTTTCTAACCAGACGCCGGTTTGGTGGGTAGAGTGCCAGAAAAACAGCCAGGAAGAGGCAGAAATTTTGCCAGCGCTTCCCTCGCAGTATCTCAATCCCCAATCTCAAGTCCAAACTCTGACATCGGTTGTCGGATGTTTGTGGTTGGGAAATGCGATCGACCAAACCACCGGAGAACGTTACGCTCACATTTTTTTGCTATACGTAGCACCGGAACATCGCCGTTTAGGAGTCGGTGCAGCTTTAGTTATTCATGCTGAAAATTGGGCGCGGCAAAGGGGCGATAGGCAAATTGGTTTGCAAGTATTTCTGAGCAATCAGCCTGCAGTGAATCTCTATCAAAAATTAGGCTATCACACTCATTCCCTCTCGATGCTCAAGCCTCTTTGAAAAATAAAACGTACTGTTTGTAGTAAAGACTAAGAGTCCTAATACTGAAAGAAGCTAAAAAGTTTGTGACTTTATGGAAAATTAAGTCTTGACTACGAGCTTTAAGGAGAACTGAAGTCCTCACTATGAACCACATGAGGACTTCAGTCCTCCCTCGGAATACTTTTATTGGTATTATCCTAGTTGCTGTTGACCGTTGTCTGAGTTGCTGAAGAGCATCCTCAGTGCGGTAAAGTTTTTTTATGAACAATAACGACTACCCGAACGCCCTTGATATTGACACGGAACTGGAAAGCCCTTTGGATCAATTTGACGAATCCGAACCCCCGCTGCCAGATCCAGAGGAAATGCTGCCTTTGTTGGAATCCCCGGAACCTCAGCACCGGATGATTGCGGCGCGGGCTTTTTGCGAACTGCAGGACGATCGAGCAATTTCGCATTTAATTAATTTGTTGAGAGACGGTTGCCCCTTGGTGCGGGTGAGCGCTGCTTATGCGTTGGGGCGAAATCCGAGTCCCGATGCTGTGGAACCGCTGATTCTTCAGCTTAACCGCGATTGGAACGGTTACGTTCGCAAAGGGGTAGTTTGGGCCTTGGGAAATTGCAGGGACCACCGCGCTTTGCCATCTTTAATTGATGCTCTGAAAACTGATATTTCGGCGGTGCGTTTGTGGGCGGCGAGTTCTTTGGGTCAAATGGCAAAAGTTGGTTACTATGTGGTGATTGCTGCGATTCCGCCGTTGATTGAAGCGTTGCGGGGAGATTCTGTGTCTGCTGTGCGGAGCAACTGCGCTTGGGCGCTCGGGCAACTGGCGCGGGAATTGCCGAATAATATAGTGTACGCTGGGGCGATCGATGGTTTAATTGAAGCTTTAGAAGAAGATGAAGATATGGGCGTGCGGGAAGATGCTAAATCTTCACTTTTGCGAGTCGGCGACCCGCGCGGATTGCAGATAATTGAAGATTTAGAAATGGAAGGACTTTTGTGATATAATTACCACAATTAAACACCATTTACTAATTACAAATTATGAATTTCATCAATCCTAAGACCGATTTTGGTTTCAAAAAAATATTTGCTTCGCCCCAGAGCAAAGAAGTTTTGATTAGCTTCCTCAATGCTATGCTCTACAACGCAGAGCCGACAATTAAAGACTTAGAAATCATCGATCCCTACGCCGCGCCTAGCGTGACTGGATTAAAAGACACTTACCTGGATGTCAAAGCAAAAATTACGGGCAACAAAACTGTAATTATCGAAATGCAGGTAATCAATGTAGAAGCTTTTACTAAGCGCGTCATATATAATGCAGCCAAAACCTACGCCACTCAACTTAAACGGAGAGAAGGATACTCAAAATTAAATCCTCTCATCGCTCTCACAATTACGGATTTTATCCTGTTTGAAAATACAGAAAAGTTTCTCTCACATTTTGTATTTAAAGAAGTCGAAGAAAACTTCGAGTATTATAGAGAAATAGAGTTAGTTTTCGTTGAACTACCAAAGTTTAACAAAAAATTAGAACAAGTTGAAAATCTGATTCAAAGCTGGATTTATTTTATCAAAAATGCTCCGGAACTGGACGAGATACCGGATAAATTGGCATCAGTCCCCGAAATTAAAACAGCTTTTAACATCGCTAACAGGTCTACCTTAAACCTTGACGAGTTAGCCTCATTAGAAAAGCGGGAAATGTTCTTTGAAGACCAACGCGGTGCTGTTATTAAGGGGATGCAAGAAGGTCGCCAAGAAGGTCTAATTGAGGGACAAACAGCATTAATCATGCGTCAAATCGCGCGGCGCACTGGCGAAATCCCACCAGAAACTAAAACTCGCATTCGGCAGTTATCTCTCCAACAATTACAGGACTTAGGTGAAATCTTGTTAGATTTTACAAGTCAAGAAGATTTGATAGCTTGGTTGGAATCGGCTTCAGCATGAATTTATAACTTTTGCACTCCTGATACTAAATCCGGCTTTAATACCCCTTCATTTTTTATTCGTAGGCGGGCTGTGTTTGTGTAGTAGCGGTTTCAACCCCCGAGTTTTAACCGCCAAATTTCTAATCTAATAGGTCTGGTTCTCGGCGCACTATCATATCATAAAGCGGTTGAAAGCTAAACCATCCCATGCGGTGAGACCCTACTTGCTGCTGTGTTAAACGCGCACATTCTGGCTTGATGAGAATGGGTTTTCCCGCAGCTTCGGCCATTAACTGCGCTTGACAAGAACGTTCCATTGCAATAAACCACCAAGCTGCTTCATCTACTGTTTGACCTACTGTTAACAGTCCGTGATTTTGTAAGATAAGGGCTTTTTTCTCACCTAAAGTGTTGGCTATGCGTTTAGCTTCTTCGATTTCCAAAACAACTCCCGTGTAATCGTCAAATAAAGCTTGGTCTTCATAAAAAGAACAAGCATCTTGTGTCAGCGGGTCAAGCAGGCGGCCCAAACTCGACCAACTTTTGCCGTAGGGAGAATGAGCGTGGGCTGCTGCTATTACGTCGGGGCGGGCGTTGTGTACTTGGGAATGAATGGCAAATGCTGCTTCGTTTACGGGTTTATTGCCTTCAACAACTTCGCCTTTGTGGTTGACTAAAATTAGGTCGCTGACTCGAATTAAACTAAAGTGCATTCCAAAAGAATTAACCCAGAAATGGTCTAGGTGTTCGGGGTCGCGGACGGTGATGTGTCCGGCAACTCCTTCGCTGAATCCGAAGCGGGCAAATAATCGGAATGCGGCGGCTAAACGCTGTTTGCGGTGGCGGCGTTCTTCTTCAATTGAGTTGAATTCCGGGGGTTGAATTGTAACTTTGGGGATTTTTAAGGCGACCATATATTTTATTTTGTAATGGGGAATGGGTAATTGCTAATTGTGGGGCAGGCAAGATGCCTGGCCTACTGACTGGCGACTTCACTAAGGCGCAAACCTGCGATGTTTTTGCAGTCAAACGTGGCGTTGTTGCCGTGGCGACGTTCTATTAATTCGAGAATTTGTCCGGCGGGGTTTTGCAGAAACCACTGGGTTAATGAGCCGGAGTTTAGAGGATGCTCTGATAGCGGTTTAAAGTTTTTATTTTGCCATATCTTAGCAGCTTTCTGGGCGTTTTCAACTCGAATCGCGACGTGGTGAACGGCCTCTAATCCTCTTTCTTGCTGGAAGCGGTTTGTTTGGTCGCCGGCTGCGTGGGGCGCATCTAATACTACTAAGCCGCCCGCTGGCATTAATAAGGTCATTAAATGCAGCCACAAGTCGGAGGGAACATTAATGTTTTCCGCACAAAAGTTGAGCGGGAACAAGTCGGGGCCTTCAACTGTTTTGGCACCGAAAGGGCGGAAAGATGCGGCGTAGTTTTCGAGTTCGGTGCGGCTGGGAAATGTGATGACAAAGTGGTCGATCGCAACTTGTTCGTCGTACAGGTGTGTTTCAAACGTCCAGGCTGTTAAAAATTCGGGAGTGATAAATTTGGGGTTGAGTTCCAGCAAGCCATTTTTTTCGATGAAAGGTGAGTCAAAATGGCTGTCAAGGTTGCGATCGAACTTTAGGGTTTTTAGATTCAAGTTTTTCATGTATCTCACCCGATGTTAACTCCGCAAAACTGCGAATTTTGTCTACAAGCTGAAGCGCACACACATTTTGTGCGCCTTAACTCAAAAATAACACAAAATTTAATACAGGCAAGCCGATCGCCCGCTCGCAACTCCCAAACCTTGATTGACCAATCTAAAATCTAAAATGCGATCATTTGCCGATCGCGATCCCGGCCAACCACGCTGTAGTCCAGGCACTTTGGAAGTTGAAACCGCCCGTCACGCCGTCGATATCCAAGATTTCGCCCGCAAAGAAAAGTCCGGGACAGCGGCGGCTTTCCATTGTCTTAAAATCGACTTCTTTGAGGTTGACACCGCCGCAGGTGACGAACTCTTCTTTAAATGCGCCTTTTCCGGCAATCTGATATTCGCCTTGAACGAGTTCTAGCAGGAGGCGATCGAGGATTTTGTTAGATAAGTCGGCCCAGCGTTTTTGCTCATCAATGCCGATCGAACTTGTCAAACGTTCCCAGAGGCGGCGCGGCACCGGAAACGGACAGCTAGAAACAATCAATCGGTGCGACAACTGCGACTTAACCGCTAGCAGTTGCTGCCGCAAAACTTCCGCATTGTACTGGGGAAGCCAATTAACCAGCACAGATGTTTTATAATGGCGCTCGTGCAAAAATCTCGCACCCCAAGCCGAAAGTTTGAGTACAGCAGGCCCGCTTAAACCCCAGTGAGTAATTAGCAAAGGCCCGCTTTGCTCTAATTTAGCCCCCGGCAATTTCACCTTAGCATTAGGAACAGAAATTCCGGCTAAATCTTTGATTCTGCTGTCAGAAATATTAAAAGTAAATAGAGAAGGAACGGGCTGTTCTACAGTATTGCCTAACTCTTTTGCCCACTTATAACCCGACGGATTGCTGCCTGTAGCGAGAAGAATGCGATCGCACTTAAATGTCTCCCCCGACTTCAACTCAATTTCAAACCTAGGGGCGGTGTCTCCGTGTTCGGCCTCTGCGTTATTCCCGGTTAATTTCCTTACTGAAACTACTGCATCCCCGGTGCGAATTTTTACGCCTGCATCCTCAGCAGCCCGGATCAAACAGTTAACAATTGTCCCCGAATCGTCGGTGGTCGGAAACATTCGCCCGTCTTCTTCTGTTTTCAACTTCACACCGTGACCTGCAAACCATTCTACAGTATCGCGGGGTTGAAATCGAGTAAAAGCACCGCGCAGAGCTTTCCCACCTCTGGGGTAATTCTGCACTAAAACACCGGGTTCAAAACAAGCGTGAGTCACGTTGCAGCGCCCGCCGCCAGAGATGCGAACTTTTGCCAGGAGTTGCCGCCCAGCTTCTAGTAAAGTGACGCGGGCCTGCGGGTAGGTTTTGGCACAGGTAATTGCACTAAAAAAACCAGCGGCACCGCCGCCAATGACTGTAATTTTGAGGATTCGATCGGACAAATTTTTTCTCGCTTATTCTGGTTCAAAATCCGATTTTGCCACCCCGCAAGTGGGACAAACCCAATCGTCGGGGATATCTTCAAAGGCAGTACCGGGATCTATGCCTCCGTCGGGGTCGCCTTCTGCTGGATCGTAGACGTAATTGCAAACTGTACAAACGTATTTTTGCATTTGCTTAACTCAATTTTATATTGTAAGCCTATAGATTGTACTTGACAACGCAACTTTGTGCAATATCAGAGGAATTAAATTTTTCACAATTCACAATTATAAAATAAACAAGATTGCAAAAAAAATTGGACGATGCTCAAAGCCCATCCCACAATAAAAAAAATTGTGGGATGGGCTTTGAGCATCGTCCCAAAATTTGATTAAAAGGACTGAGACAATATTCTCTAATCTATAATCTCAAATCGTACAAGCCTCTAAAAATTAGGTTTTAGAGGCTGCATTCTATCTTTTATTAGTTTACTGCGATCGGGAAACTAGACTTTGGCTAAAGGCTGAGTCCAAACGCCGTTTTCATCTTCTTCATACTGCTGGTGAATGGCGTTCCAAGCGGTGTGTTCTGCTTGTATGGAGTCGTTGCTTTCATCAAATGCGGCGTTGTAGGATTCCATAAAGGTTTTTTGAGCAGCTTCCGACAGGTGAGATCGCACTTCTGGAGACAAATCTGCCGGACTGTTGCAGCGACCTTTGACAGCGCGCGGAAGCGTCATTTCGCTAACAGAAACTTCTTCGCCACCTGCACTTTCTAGCAAAAGTTGAAATTCGCCCGATTTATCTGCAGGAACTTCTGCCATCACGAGAAATTCGCCTGCTTCAACGCGGGTTTGATAGATAGTTGCTTTTTCTTCGGGCATTCCCAAAGCAACTAAAGCGGAAACTAGACCAGCACCGGCCGAACCTGCGATCGCGCCGCTAGCTGCACCCAACAGTACAGCACCCAGCGGGCCCGCCGAGACTACTGCACCGACAAAGGGAATAAACAGCACGCCGACGCCTGTTAGCAAACCCAAAAAAGAACCGAATAAGGAACCAAAAATCGCCCCGCTTCGCAGACCGCCTAATATCACATCTTTTTTAGTAATAAAGCCGGCAATTTTAGTTTTAGATTGAAAGTTTTTTCCCATGACTGAGATGTGGTCGCGGGAAACTCCGCGATCGAGCAACCGCCGAATTACGCCGTCTAATTGTTCTTCTTCCTTAAATACGGCTGAAACTGTTCGTTCGGCTAAATATTCCTCGGTCATTGTTCCTCCTTGATTGTTTCTCGATTAGTTATGCTGGTTTTCAGTATAGGAGGACGCTGTAGGGCGATCGCATCGATCTTCAGATAGAGGTCAATTTATCGCAGATAGTTTGAGAATCTATCAAAAGAGTTAAACACTTTTTAAGTGGCGATAGCTCATCTATTCATAACAGTTATTCAGCTTTAATATAAGCTCCTAACTATTTCTATCAAATTCTATTATTGTAACGACTTAAGTTTGATCGTATATTCAGATTCCCCGCGCTCCCACTCAGCGTTTTCTGCAGCTATATCCCCGTCAATTTTGTCTTGGTTCGCATAATAGTAGGCTTCTTAACCATGAATTTGTGCTAAAGTCAAGTGCGGTTTTTCATCAATGATTTGTTCTGGAGTCAGCCCAGCATTAAAATCAATAGCAATATTTTCTACGGTAATTCGGGCTTTGGCGATGAGGGGGCGGCCGCCGCAAGTTTCCGGCGTGCTGACAATTAGCGTTGCAATATCAACGGTAGTTGTCATATTTACCTAGATTGAGTTAACTTTACTCTATTGTAACGCAGCTTCATTTCTACCCGATCGCACTTTCGCAACATTAACCAATGCCACTAGCACCCCTGTTTCCTGTCGTTTATCCCATTCTCAAATCTGCTTTTCCCAGATGTCTGTGGACGGGAGATATCAACAGCCGAGAAATTGCCCTCACATTTGACGACGGGCCGCACCGTCAGCACACACCTCAACTGTTAAAAATTTTAGATAAATACGACATCAAAGCTAGTTTTTTCTGGCTAGGTTTTTGCGTTGACAGGCATCCAGAAACGGCTAAAGAAGTGTACGATCGCGGACACTGGATCGGTCTCCACGGCTATCAGCATATATCGTTTCCCAAACTCAAAACCCACGAACTGAAACAAAGTTTAGAAGACACGCAAAAAGCAATTGCCAAAGCTTGCGATTTAGATCCAAAATTAATCCTAGACGTGCGGCCGCCCAACGGCATTTTTACGCCGCGAACATTAGAGTTATTGCAACAGTGGGAATATCGCCCCGTAATGTGGAGTGTCGTCCCGGAAGATTGGGTTCGACCGGGGGTTAGGAAAGTTATTAGTCGCGTTGTGCAGCAAACTGAAAACGGATCAATTATTGTACTGCACGACGGCTATTGCGGTGGCGAAGATGTTGCAGCTTCGGCTGAAAAAATAATTCCCTTGCTTTTGTATAAAGGTTACAAATTCGTGACAGTCGATCGCCTGTGGCAACAAGCAAACATTCAAGTAAACGCCAATTAAATCCATGAAAAAAACACTGTTTCTAGCATCTCTTTGTTTAGCGACCCCGGGATGGGCGATCGAGCTTTCTCCTGCTTCCCTCAGTGCTGAAACTCCACTTGTAGTGCAGCAGCCAGACCGTGGCTTATCAGCGCCTGCTGCCAACTCAAAAACCCCTCAAGTCAAACTGCTAAATCCGGGAGTGGAACCCCGACAGCAACTGCGTTTAAAACCAGCTATCGATGTCAAAGAAACGACAGTTATGACCGTAAAAATGGATATGGAAATATCCGCATCGGGTCGGTCTTCGCCTGTTGCTAAAAGTCCAGTATCGGTGATGACTTTCGAGACAAAAGTCACTAAAATTGATCCCAACGGCGATATTCACTACGAGTTTGCTTATACTAACGCAGATATCACCGGCGATACTGGAAATACCCCCCCAGCCGCCCGAGATGCCATGCGTTCCACACTCAAAAGCATGGTCGGAATGAAAGGCTCTTTCATCATGGACAATCGCGGTTTTCATAAAGGAGGTAACTTTATTGTGCCCCAAGGAGCTGACAACAACCTCAAACAAATGGTTGGACAAATGTCTAAATCTATAGAGCAACTTACCTCGCCACTGCCTGCAGAAGCAGTCGGAAAAGGAGCCAAATGGCGCGTTTCTTCTTCCTCTAATTTCGGCATGAATGTGAATGACATTTCTACCTATGAATTGGCTAGCTGGCAAGATGGAGTGGCCTCTCTGAATGTAAGTATAGAGCAGCAAGCAAACCCTCAAAATATTACCTCTCCCCAACTGCCTCCGGGAACTACCTTAACCCTAAAATCTTTTGCTTCTCAGGGTCGGGGATCAACCACAATGCGCTTGGATAGATTAATGCCTTTTCGGTCTACTGGGTCTGTTAGTTCAAATAGCGAAATGAGTGCTAAAAATGCTGGCAGTTCTGAAGAATTAACCATCACAACAAAAATGGTGATGGAGATGACTTTCGAGTCGAAGTAAGCTTTATTATACCAACTCGAAAAAGTAGGGACACGGCAATGCCGTGTCCCTGGTCGCAGCTAAATTTTTAATAAATGGTATTAAATCGGGCTAATATACTTGATATTATGTAAATTTTCCGGAACTTTCGCTCGCCAATTTGCAAGTAGAGGAGTCTTTTCTATGGTTCGATCGCACAAACGTCAAGCTGCCATCGCTTTACTGGTAGCCCTGGGAATAATCATCGGGAATTTAATGTTTCCGGGCCTGAATGTAGCGCCGGCCTTTGCTGAAGCCAAATTTAAGGATGTTAACGACCATTGGGCTCAAGCTTGCATTGAGGAGTTAGCAGAGAAAAAAATTATCAGCGGCTACTACGAAGACGGGACTTTTCGCCCGGATCGCCCAGTCAGCCGCGCTGAGTTTGCGGCGATGGTTCGCATGGCTTTTCCCGATGCCAAAACCGTCCGCGCTCCGATCGACTTTGCAGATATTCCTACAAATTACTGGGGTTTTAAAGCAATTCGAGAAGCTTATCAGACGGGTTTTATGTCTGGATACAGTGGCAGTATCTTTAACCCCACTTTGAATATTACCCGCTGGCAGGCTTTGGTAGCTTTAAGCAGCGGCTTGAAATATACACCTACGGGGTCGGCGGCTGAGATTTTGGATGCGACTTTTGAAGATGCGCGGGATATTCCTGAACTGGCCAGAAGTGCGATCGCCGCCGCCACAGAAAAACAACTTGTGGTCAATTATCCTGCTGTTAAACAGCTAGAACCTACTCGGAATGTTACTCGCGCCGAAGTCGCAACTTTTTTCTGTCAGGCGATCGCCAAACCCGGCCAAACAGCCTTAGTTCCTGCGGAATATATCGCCCAAGTTCCACCGGATATCGGCGGGCCGAGAACAACAGAAATCTCGGAATCGGGGAAACTTCGCGCAGAAGTTTCTTTCGTAAAAGAAGCAGAAAATGCTAAAAATCTCCGCATCAGAATTATCCGCGACGGTAAAACTTTATTAGAAGAACCAGTGCTGATTCCGACTCGCTCTCTAGTAGATAATCCCGACAAAAGAGCTAGCCAAGAAATATCAGAAGGACGTTTTTTATCGCTGCGAATCCGTGATTTGGATGGCGACAAGGAACCGGAAGTGCTGGCCGATTTAGTGTCAATCAAAAGCGGCGTCCGCTGCTGCAATTATTCGTTTATTTACCGCTACGACTCGGCGGCTAACAAATACACTCATATCAAGCATTTCTGGGGCAATGTGAGTTACGAAATAGTCGATTTTGGCAAAAATGATATCCCAGAGTTTAAGAGTCAGGACGGCCGATTTTCCGAGGCTTTTACAAATTACGCTGATTCTCGCTTTCCGCTGCAAATTTGGCAGTACCGCGCTGGAAAAATGCAAGATGTTACCAAGGAGTATCCGGTGGAAGTATACACGAATTCTGCTGAGCTTTGGCTGGAATCTAACAAGCGTTTGAGTGACAATGTGGAGGTGAAAGGGGTTTTGGCCGCCTTCATGGCGAACAAGTATGTCATGGGCCAGGAGGCGGAAGGTTGGCAGTTGTTGGAGAGGGTTTATCAAGGGCGCGATCGCACTCAATTCTTTGGGAAGTTGCGGGAGTTTTTGGTAAGTACGGGTTATGCTACTAAGTAGATTTGGAGGTTTTTAACCGCAGATTAAAGCGGATTAACGCGGATGGTAGGGGTGGGTTTTACGAATAACATCTAATTCCCACTAACAATATTAATAAACCCGCCCCCAAACAACTTTTTTAGGCTTTAAGCTAAAATAAGTATAAAAGCTCAAGCTTAAAATCACTTAAAATGGTATATCCACCTGCACCTTGGAATCTGCAAGGTTATGCTGTTCAGACTTTACAATTGGTAGATGTGGCACGAGTGCGCCCCTTGGTTCCCTCTGAGTTAGAAATTGTCTCTTTATTGCCCGGAAAAACCCTAGCTGGCATTTATATATCCTCCTACGGGTTGGGTTCGGTGATGGAGTACAATGAGTTAATTGTAGTTAGCGCGATCGCCAATTATGCCGGAAAATGGGGCGCTTGGATTTCCCACATCTACGTAGACAATCCTAACTCGGTAGCCGGTGGGCGGGAAATTTGGGGGCTTCCTAAAGAATTAGCTCAATTTAGTTGGGAAGGTAGCGATTCGGTAAAAGCAGCACCGCTAGGCTACCGCGTCACAGTTCGCCAAGAAAACCGTCCACTGTGCAGTCTCAATTACAGCCAGCAAAGTTTAGCCTTACCGCTGCCTTTTAGCGGAAATGTTTTCAGCGCTGACCGCAGCAATTTGCTGTTGTTTAAAGGAGGATTACACTCTCGTATCGGTTTGATTAAAGGCGAATTAGAAGTGGCAGAAGAAAGTCCTTTTGTTAGTTTAAACTTAGGCCAGCCCTGGCTAACAGTTGCCTGCGAAGATATGCGTTTAACAGTTGCTGCGCCGGAATTTGTGGGAAACAGAGCCGTTGAATTCAGTTATTAGCTGTAAAGTGCGGGTATTTGCCCTCAACCTAAAAAACAGAACAGCCAGAAACCCGGTTTCTTGAAGAAGCCGGGTTTCTGTCGTGGCGTATTAGTTTGAGCTACTTAGGGCTTGCTGAATATATCGATCGCACTTGAGGTAGCCTGGGTTTTGAGCGCGCGATCGAGAATAAAGTGCAAGA
>NZ_JAUBQW010000039.1:0-46931 GCF_036701485.1 Microcoleus sp. Pol11C3
TTTAGTGCATTAAAGAGAGCTAAAATGTATGCGTCTCCTGGCACATCTCTTGATGAAATTATTCGTGCTTATTGTGCTGTTTAGCGTCTCATACTTATTTGAAATGACTATATCTACAGCTCGACTTTTAAACCAGGCTCAGCATACACCTTGACAGGGCTGGCCGGAGAGCCCGCCCCACAACAATTTCATCAAACTTGACTGTAAAATTTAGATGCGCCTCGGCTTACGAAGATTAGCGGGACTGAGACAAAAACTGAGGCGAAAATGGCTTCAAACCTAGATAGAGAGACTTTTAGCTATAAAAAGCATAAATCTAGTATTTACAAGGGTTTCAGGCATTTTTAGGTCATCGGCCTCTTTCCTCCCAGACAGCGAGAGGTTTTCAGCCTCTTTAGGGGTCTTAAAATGTCTAAGTCCCACTAACCGGACATCGTGGCTGAACTCAAGAAACCAGGTTTTTGCGATCGCGAACTTTTGAAGATTCTGCCAACCTATGCTAAGAAAGAGTAGGGTGAGCTAATTTAACTTTCCCTAAAGCCATCTTCCTGCTGTCAAAGAGCTTCATCACCCCGGAGGAGATGGTGTCGATTACATCGGGAGAACAGTAAGAGAGAAACTCTTCCGACGAAATATGACCTGCAAAAAAATCTTGAGCTTTCTTCAAAAAGTTTTCAGTTTCAGAAAAGCCGATAGATTTGATAATAAACGTAGCTACGGGAGAGTTTTTAATATCGTAGGGAGATTCTTGATTTCTTCCTATTGCTAACAAATCTAAAACCTCTTTTTCTAACTGACTTTCTAAGGGGTAGGCGATTGGTCTGTTGGGCAAATAATCCTCTAAAACTGATGTTTTACATCCTGGTGCGCGCAATTCTCCCATCATGGTTGAAAGGGGAATGTCGCGGCCCAAACGGTAGGAAAGAGCTTCCAAGATGGCGATGGTAATTAGTTTTATTCGGAGGTAAAGTGTGGCAGCGGCGATATTTTTTCGAGTTCGGGCAATCATGTTAGCGTAGGTTTCATCGTCCGGTTCTTGCATAAACTGCTGGAAAACCAGTTCAGGTTTTAGGAAGTTTAAAAATCCTTCCATTTTTTGCAGAGATTCGCGGTATCCGCCCACGGTATAGGAATTGACATTGCTCAATTTGTGATTGGTTTCCGGCATCAAGTTCCAGGTATTGTCTAAGAAATCAGAGGATTTGGGAGAAGCAAAATTCTCTACATCCCGATTTGCTAACCTGACAGAACGCTTGACAATTTCTGCGGTTTCGGCATCAGTCCATCGGAAATCAAAATCGTGATTTACACTTACCAACCGCTGGTGCAAAAGTTCGATCGCACTCAAACCGCTGGGCGACAGCGGACGAAAAGGAATAGTAGCTTCGATGCAAGCGACGATTTCGGCGATCGTACTAGCTGGCAAAAAAGGCTCCAAAGATTTGGCAGCAATAACGGCACTCAAAAATTCGTTTTGGCCGCCAAACGGAGAGAGAGCCTTGCCGGGAACAAACCCAAATACTAAGGCCACTAGGTGATACATGGTATCGTTAGGCAGTTGGGTTTCATCTCTAATCACTAACTGCGATCGCACTTCTTCTAACTGCGATGGCACTTCTTTGACAAAAGGACAAAGGGCGCTGCTAATATTGAAACTGACACCCTGATCGACTTGCACGTATACGAGGTCGTGAAACAGCGCAGCCAGCACCTCGATCGGATCGACTGACCCCCCGACCTCAAAAATGTGTTCCGATGTGTGAAAGTAGCGCCAAGGCCCTCTCATCGTTTGAATGATTAGCTCAGCTATCTGCTCCAGCTTTGGAATGTCTACTCGACCTCCCAATTGCTCGATCGAGCTTACCAAGCAATCCAAGCACCGTTTTTGTTCTCCCAAAAGCTCCATTTACGCACCTCCAGTGCATTCCCTGATTGTCTTGCGTTTGATTGCATGGTATCAAAACCTGCTGCGATCGTGCCATGATTCGTCACCCAAAAATTGCAAATTTTAGGGTGAAAGATGGAGAGGGGGGAGGGAAAGAGGGGGAGAGGGGGAGAGCAAGACAGAGGGAGAGAGGGAAATTAAATATTAAAAATTCTGCCTTTATGGAGATGCGGGCAACTTGGGCGATCGGTATCATAACTTACAGTAAAGGTGACAAATAGTTGGTACAGCCTTGATGAATTTTTGATGAATTTTTGATGAATTTTTGACAAAAGCTGTGGGTGGCATTTACCAGAAAGAATTGGTTTAAAGCCCCAAGCCTGATCGAGAGAAATTAAAAGAAGACTATTCATTACTTCAATCCTCTTCCTTCCAGGTAGAGGTCGCTATCCCAGGTCAACTGTCAACTGAAACCAGCTTCAAGCGGCTGTGGTGTAAATACTGCGCCCTGCCTCAGAATAACATTCGTAGACGTGCTGGTAAACCTCTTGACATTTGCGCTGATACGTTTCGGTTGAGTAGCTTTCGGGCAGTCGATCTAAAATTTCCTCGATCGCCACTTTAACTGCTGCCTTGCTTTGCTGTCGCCTGCGCCAATCTAATACTAATTTTTCTTGCTTGAGGGTTGACAAAAGTTCCTTTGCTACTTGTTTAATTTTTTGTTTTTCTTTGTCGGTTAAAGTAATATCTGGTTTGGTCAATAAGTCAAAAATCGCTAATTCTTCTTCTGCCAAATTCTCGGATATTGCACGTTTGTCCTCAATATTGAGTTCTTGGGCAAACTCGACCAAATCGGCAAAAAATATCTCGACATTGCGGGAACCAGCATTATATTCATCAATCATTTGCTGGAACTTTTCTAAGTAATTCATCCGGCTTTTGTTGAGGCGCAGCATCTGGGTTAATTGACTGCTAATTATGCCTTTGAGTTTCTCTGTTTCGGTGTGTTTGTAACCCGATGCAAACTGGGCTTTGAGGGCGTCAAAGTCAATCTGGCTGAGGTCGATGTAGAGACGTTCCGGTGGAACGTCTCTGGATTCGGGGATGACATATGTTAAAGTACCGATCGACTGATCGAGGATTTCTTCAACAGCGGCTTTAACTTCGGTAATGTCCGACTGTGGGGTTAACTGTTTGATGCGCTTGGTAATTTCCGCAAAAGCATATAAAATAGGATTGAACTCGCCCGCTGCTGGGTCTGGGAGAATGGCTTTGTAGAGTTTGTTAACGTTTTGAGTTAGTGCTAGATATCGCTGTTTGGAATCGTCGTTGATGAGGATGGCTTCGACCGCATCATCCCATAGCTTAATACGGGCGAAAGATTCGGTAGTGGTTAGGATTTCGTCAAAATTGATGCCACGTTCAGTACAGAATTGTAGCGTAAGGTCGATCGCACTTCTCAATTCATCGACTAAGGCGGCTTTCGCTTGTACCGGAGTGTCGCCTTCTCTGACATCGCCACCGGATGCGGAACCGTAAATTGCTAAGGCTTTTTGCAAGTCGCGAAAAACGCCGATATAGTCTACAATCAGCCCGTTGACTTTATCCCCAAACACGCGATTCGCCCTGGCGATTGTTTGCATCAGGGTGTGGTTCCGCATCGGTTTGTCGAGGTAGATGGTGGAACAACTCGGCGCGTCAAATCCTGTCATCCACATCGCGCAGACAAAGACGATTCGCAGGGGGTTGTTGGCGTCTTTGAATTTCTCGTCTAATCCAGGTTTTTCTTTGGCGAGGCGCTGACGGTGGGGTTTGATAGTTAAGCCTTTTTTGTTAAAGCTTTCTTCCTCATTTTGGGAGGAGGAAATGATGACGGCCATGTCGGTTTCGGCGATGTATTGAATCTGGGCGGTTAGCTGTTCTTGTTCCGTGGTGTTTGCGGTGATGAGTTGGTTTTGTAAATCAGTTAATTGCTGTTGCCAATAGTGCTGGACTTTGTTATACATTTTAACAGCGGTGAAGCGATCGATCGAGACAACCATTGCTTTACCTTGGTAGCCACGCCCTAAAAAGTGACTGACTATATCTTTGGCGATTTCGTCTAAGCGTTCCTCTCGCGTGATCAGGTGTAATTCCCGTGCAAATTCCCGTTCGAGTTTTTTCTCTTCGGCTTCATCTAAGTCTGCTGATTCTATAACATCGGCTATCTCTTCATTGAGTTCGCTGTTGGTGAGTTCGAGTTTGGGGATGCGGTTTTCGTAGTAAAGGGGGACTGTGGCGCCGTCTTCGATGGATTGGCGGAAGTTGTAGATGCTGATGTAGTCCCCAAATTCGCGCCGCGTGGCTTCTTCTCCCACGAGTAAGGGTGTCCCGGTGAAGCCGATAAATCCGGCGTTTGGTAATGCGGTTCTCATGTTGGCGGCCCAACTATCGTATTGGGAACGGTGGGCTTCGTCGGCGATGATTATGATATTATCTCGATCGGAAAGTTTCGGGTAGGTTTCGCCTTTGTAGGTGCGGAATTTTTGAATTAATGTGAATATATAGCGGTGGTCTTCTGTCAATAGTTGTTTGAGGTGTTCGCCGCTGTGGGCGCGCACATTTTCTTCGGGTTCGGTGACAGCGCCTGTTTTGGCAAAGTTTTTGTAGATTTGGTTGTCTAAGTCGTCGCGATCGGTAATAATTACAAATGTCCAGTTTCCGGTAATTGTGCGGTGGACTTTTTGGGAAAAGAACTGCATCGAGAAGCTTTTGCCGCTACCTTGCGTGTGCCAGAAAACGCCGAGTTTGCCTTGATTTTCGCGGATGTTTTGTACGGCTTCTAGGCAATTGTTCACACCGAGATACTGATGATTTTTGGCAACGAGTTTGATTAAATTGCCTTGTTCTTCGCTAAATAAGGTGAAGTTTTCGACAATATCTAAGAGTTTGGGTTTGTCGCAGGTTCCGCGAATTAGGGTTTCCAGGGAGATGATGCCTTGTTCGCCTTCGTTATTGATTTTTTTCCAGTCTGAGAAATACTCCCAGGTGGCGGTGAGGCTAGCGATTTTGCTGATGCTTCCGTTGGAGAGGATAACGATGCTGTTGTACCAAAATAATTGCGGGATTTCTTTTCGGTAGTCGCAGAAGTTGTCTTGATAGGCGAGTTCGACTCGTTCTCCGGAGGCTTTGAGTTCGATGAATATCAGGGGAATGCCGTTTATGAAGCCGATTAAGTCGGTGCGTCGAGTGTACATTTCCCCGGTAATCCAGAATTGGGAAGCGAGGAAAAAGTCGTTGTTGGTGGGGTTTTTCCAGTCGATGATGGTGACGTTTTCGGTGATTTCTTCGCCGTCGTCGTTGCGGTAGGTGACTTTTACTCTATCTTTGAGGAGGTTGTAAATTTCGCGGTTGGCGCTGGCGAGAGTGAGGGCGTTTCTGTCGCGGGTGAGTTGTTCGATGGCGAGGTTAATTGCTGGTTTGGGGAGGTGAGGGTTGAGTTTTTCTAGGGCTGGTTGTAGTTTGGAGATGAGGACAACTTCGCTTCTGGTTTCTCGCCCTAAGTTGCTGGTTCCGCTAATCCATTCGTTGTAGCAATTGGCTGTGGTGTAGCCTAGTTTTTCAAATAGGGCGATGGTTGAGAGTTCTAATGCTTCTTCGGAGTCGGGGTGGGGTTGAGTCATGCGGCTATTTCTCCGGTGTTGATGTCGAGGTTTTCTACGTCGATTTCGCCTGAGATGAGTCTGGGGAGGAGTAAGTCGCGGGTTTCGCGAAGAATCTGGTTACGAAAAATAAAATTGTCAATTTGCCTATAAATATCATTCACAATTGAATCAAAATCGGTACAAAGTGACAAAAACGGTAAAATTATTCTCACTTCTTCAATTTGCAAACCGCTCATGTTAGGTTGAGCGGCTCCATCTGCTAATTTAAAGAAGCGGTTTTGTCCTTCTTCGCTGCTTATAATCTGCCAAATATACGAACGGTAGTTATAGAGAGGTTCTATTTTAGCAACACGTTGGTTTAAAAGCATGGGCTCTTTCGTCCGCAACTTTCCAACTTTTCCTGCTGTCGCCCCAGTCATGGCTATTAAAAATTCCCCACCTTTTAATAAATACTTTTTTAATTTTGGAGTTAGTATACTCTGAGAAACAAAATCTGTTTGTTGAATATCTACAGTATTATTTGCATTAATGTTTTTGATTTTAATAACAGGAATTCCTGTCTTTTGCCAGTCTTTACTTTTAAAAGCATATCCTGGAATAACACAAGATACATCACCAAGCTTTGCTACCTCCCACCCTTCAGGAATCAGCCCCAATTCTGAATCTACCATCTGCACCTGTTCGTGGCCGGGAAAGCGGAATTTGACGAACCACTCGCGGTAGATCGATCGCGCCATCTCTTCCAATATCTCAATCCGCCGCGTGTTATTCTCGATTAGGCGATCGTACGCTGAGAGAATCGCAGCAATTTTGCGCTGGATGGGGAGAGGAGGTAAAAGTACCTCCATCTCTTTGAGTAGTCCAATACTCATCCGTACTTGATTGGCAGAACCTCTTGCGTGCCGAATTATATAGTTACGAAAAAATTGAGACTTACCTAAATAGGCTAGATATTTTTTGTCTAAATAATTGTTAGCAGGTGCAATTCTTACAGCGTTTTGGTTTAAAAGTGCGCCCTGTACGTATTGAGGAACAATTCCAGGTCTTCCAACTACAGACCCCGGCTGTGTAGGATGTGAGCCTACCGTTGCAATTACTAAATCACCTTGAAATAAAGTATGTTTTTTATACTTAGATATGCTTTCGGGCAGTAAATATTTACATTGCTGTAAATTAATAGTTTCATTTTGAATATCGCTAACTCGAACTACAGGAATTCCCGACTCAACGTACTCGTCCGGTGTCCATGCACCTCCATTTGTAAAATCGGCCACCTCTCCTAATTTTTTGAGCAACCACTTTTTCATTTAAAATAATTCTCCAACAATATCACAACATTCTCAGCAATTCGTTCTTCCAAGCCCCGCACCATACCTAATTAACTCTCCTCGTGAATAACCCTTTCCAATTGCTCAGCCAGTGGCGCTAAATTATTAGTCACCGTATCCCAAACAATATCTAAATCGATCGCCTCTGGCATTTGCTCTAAAAACGCGATCGCCTTAAACTTTAACTAACATTTCCTCTGTCAACTTATAATGATGTAAAACCATCAGTTGATTAGCTGTTAAAGTCTCGATCGCATAAGCCCGACCATTCAAATCGCTAAACTCAACTTCAAAAACTCCCGGTTCATACACTTCAACAATAGTTCCCACCTGACCTCGATATAAATTAAGTTCCGGCAAATTTTCCAGCAATGCTACCACATCTAATAACTTGATTACCGAGTTCATAATTTCACCTCTTGTTATAGAATAAAACACGTTACCAGTCGCGGGAAATTTTCATTATCCCGAACCATCCACACACTGCGAACAGTTGCTTGTTTTTCCTTTCTAATCATCAAAAAATCTACTTGATATTTTTGGCCGTATGGACTGCGTTTATCGAGAGCGGTATCAGTATTTTTGATAGCTTGTAGCAAGGCAGTTTTTAACTCATCAGCATCCTCTATTCCCATGCCTAAAGCAGATTGAAAAACCCGCGCTTTGTGTTGACCATCTGAATGTCTCGGATTGAGACAGTAACCCGATAGTTTTTCCTCATCAATAATAGCTTGTTCAGGATTGGGGAGTTTCATATAGCACTAATTCATCAACAATTCAAAATTTGCATGACATTCTCAGCAATTGTTTCTTCTAACCCCCGCGCCTCAACATTCAAAATTTCCAATTCCTCATTCAACTCCTCCAACCGTGCGGCAAAATCAAAATCCTCCGCCTCCTTGCGTTCCGCTACCCCAACATAACGCCCAGGATTGAGACTCCATCCCTGCGCCTCAATCTCATCCAATGTTGCTATTTTACACAACCCCGCCACATCCCGATAAACCTTATCTGGGAAAGTCTCAGTCAGCATTTCGGAACCACCAACCGTCAACTCTGCCTTTTCCCCTCGGTACAGCCGCACAATATTTGAGATAAACTCAATCTGTGCATCGCTAAACTCTCGATGGGCCCGATCGACCTGACGGTAAATATGCCGCGCATCAATAAACAATACTTTATCCTGGCGAGGAGTTTTCAGCTTCCGCCTGTCGAAAAACCACAGCGTACAGGGTAGCGTCACCGTATAAAAGAAATTAGAACCGATCGCAATCATCACATCCACCGCCCTTTTTTCAATCAACCGGCGGCGAATCTCCAACTCCGAACCCCGCGCATCCGACGCTGAGTTGGCCATCACAAACCCTGCCCGTCCCTTCGGATTCAAAGCAGTATAAAATAGCTGAATCCAGAGATAGTTTGCATTGTCAGTAGTCGGCGCACCAAAGGGATAATGAGGGTTGTCCTTAATCTTTTCTCTATCCACCCCATTAACATTAAACGGCGGATTAGCCATCACAAAATCAAATTCACCCACGCTGTTGTGAATATCTTGATAATAAGTGTTACCTTCCCGGATATTTCGCAAACCAGAAACGCCGTGAACTGCCAAATTCATCTGACACAGTTTCACGGTTCCGTCTACCTTTTCCTGACCGTAAACACTAATTACTTGATTCGGGTCAAATCCTAACTTATTCCTAACCCGAATCGCACTCTGCACCAGCATTCCCCCAGCACCACAAGCCGGGTCTAAAATTCGCCCGTAATTCGGCTCTATTACATCGACTATCAGCTTTACCAGAGAAATTGGAGTAAAAAACTCTCCGCCTTTCTGCCCTTCTTTCTGAGCAAAATTTCCCAGGAAATACTGATAAATTTCCCCAAACGCATCCTCAGTAATATTGTTTCGGGGAATCCGATTTAAGATTTTCAACAACTCCCGCAAAATCGGTTTTTCCAAGCTGTTGTAATTTCTAGGCAAAGCGCCGCCGAGTTCCTCATTTTCATCTGCGATCGCCTTCATCGCCCCATTAATCGCCCCGCCAATATCCTCAGCTTCCGGGCGATCGATCAAATAATCAAAACGCGCAGTTTCCGGCAAATAAAGCGCCCCTTTTGCCTGGTAATCCGTCTTACCCACCGTGCGTCGCCTACTACTTCCCGCTGCAATTTGCTGTGAAACCAAGCCAAACTTATAGTCAGCGTACAGCAGAAAAACCAATCCGAGAACGGGAACCGAATATTCCGAAGGCTTGAGTTTAGAATTTGCCCTGAGTTCATCGGCTGCTTCCCAAAGGCGTTTTTCGAGTTCGGTGTAGTTTGCTGGCATTGTTAGTGTTAAATTCCCACGTCCTTGATTGATTCCCTCGTCCTCGGCAACAACAAACAGCACCGCCTCGTACAAACTCTTATTTTAGTTGAGAGACGGGGCGATCGTATCAAAACCAAAGAAACGGGGTTTTTGGCCGTTGCGATCGGTGGTAACTCACATCCTGCACCACTTCCAATAACCGCCAGGGGTTGAAACCCCCGACCGGTTAAAGAGAATGCCAGATGTCAGTTGTAACGCCGTATTCTCGTAAAAAACCAGGTTTCTGACCACCCGCGCGCCGATTTTCAGCTTTTAGAGAGATGTAAAAACTCGCCCGATCGCTACACTATTAACTAGAAACTCAGCAATTTTGGAGAAGAGGTGAATTGAAATTCGTTTCCGACCCGCAAATAAAAGTCAAAATCCGCAAAATGAACGAGCGGGTGCGGTGGCAAGAAAAATCGATCGTCGATCGGGGAATCGACCAAACTCGGATAGTTTTAGAAACTCAAACCACCGACTCTCCAGAGTTTTCGTTTTTAGTCGCAGGCGACAGCGGCACGGGCAATCACCGCGGCCACAATCCCCAGCGGCAGATTGCCGAACAGATGCTCTCGGAACGCGAAACTTGCCGTTTCGTCCTCCACACCGGCGATGTAGTTTATCTCGTCGGTTCCAGCGAATATTACTTCCAAAACTTTATTCGCCCCTACCGAGAATTTATAGTCGGCGGCGAGCATCCCTCCCGGATTGCCTACGATCGCATGGTGTTTAACTTTCCGTTTTTGCCCGTACCGGGAAACCACGACTATTACGACTTGCCGATAGTCTACGGCATTCTGTCAGCGACAGCTTTACCGCTGCGCCGGCTGTTGGGTTCCAAGTTGGACCTCGATGTCGGCTTGCACGGTTCCGATCGCGGAAATGCCTACGCCAAAGCCTTTCTCGACTACCTGCAAGCTCACAAAATGCCGGGAGAGCTCGATCGCCACCTAGACACCCACTACACCGCCAGCACCAGCACAGGCCGCTGTATCCGCTACCAACCCGGACGCTTTACCCGCTTACCCAACCGCTACTACACCTTCCGCAGTGGCGGCATCGACTTCTTCGCCCTCGACTCCAACACCTTCAACGAACCATTACCGATCCCGAAAACCAAACAGGGCGACATTCGCCGCCAGAATTTGGAACTCGATCGCCAGAAATTGGAACAAGAAAAATTAACAATGCTCGAAATGTGCGATCGGCTCAACCCCAAGAATCCCGAGGAAGCCGAACAGCTAGACGACTTGGCCGCCAAATTAGAGCAAGTTGACGAAATGTTGATGGATATTGACAAACAACTGTCCCCCGACAACACAGCCGCCACCGACGTTGAACAGCTCGAATGGCTGAAAAAAAGGCTGATTAACTCCTGGCGCGATTCCCAGGTGCGGGGGCGGGTAATTTACCTGCACCATCCCCCCTACGTGACAGAGGCGACAAAGTGGAATCAAGCTCAAACTTTGGCCGTTCGGTTGCGATTGCGCGAGGTGCTCGATACGGTGGCCGATGCAGTTGGGGAAGTAGCGCGGGGGCGTCCGCTAGTAGATTTGGTGCTGACCGGCCACGCTCACTGTTTGGAATACCTGCGGACTGGGGATACTGGACACGGCGACTCTGGCATTAATTGGATTGTCTGCGGGGGAAGCGGCCACAGTCTCCGCCGCCAGCGCCCGGAAGGGCCGATGTTGCAGGAACCATCGACTCCAGAAGCTTATCAGTTGGCGCGTGAGGGCGGGCGATCGCAAAAAGGCGATCGCCCGATAGCGGAATCTTTGCTATTTGTCGGCCGCAGTGGTCAAGGTTCCCACAAACGCCGTCCTTATTCGTGTTTGCGGATTGATGTTCTCGACGGATGCCCCCCCAAGTTCCGCATCCGACCTTTGGTTGTCGAACGATTTGAGGGGAAATGGCAGGAGATATCGATCAAACCTTTTGTAATTTAACGAATGAAGTTGCCGTCACGATCGGGTTTTGTCCCAACAAACGGCTTAATTCCTCAGCTTGAAACTCTGAAGATTCTCTCTCAAACCCGGAAAACTTCAATAGACTCGCATTGCATTCATTCGATCGCCATAACAGGAAATTATCTGCGTTAATCAGCGTTAATCTGCCTTGCATCTGCGGTCGATCTATCAATCAAAGATTAAAGCAATTGCTCATCTCATCTTTGCACTCAACTTAATTCAGGAGAAAAACTCAATGATTGCTAACTTAACCGCCACCGGCTGGGAAATTATTTACCACCGCGCCCACGCTTTGCTCGCCGCCCAACTTGGCGGACAGTGGAAGCGCTCGAAATCTCCGCTTCGCCTCTACGAAACCATAGCGGCGATTTCGCATCACGACGATTTGGAGAAAGAGTGGGAAGAAAATATTTTGACAGAAGCGGGCGCGCCCTTTGATTTTACCTTGCAGACGGAAACCTCTCTGCCGAAAATTAAAGCCATGGCGCAGAATGCCCTATATCGCGGTAGGTGGGTAGCAATGCTAATTTCTATGCACATGAGCTTTCTCAATGAAGGAAAGCGGGGAGAGTCGAAGGAACTCGACGAGTTTTTGGACGAACAACTGGAAAATCAAAAAAAATGGCGCAAAGAGTTGCAAGTTTCCGAGGAAGATGCTAAGGCAGCTTATGCTTTTTTCCAGTGGTGCGATCGGCTATCATTAATTCTTTGCTGCCGCGAGTTACCCGCCGGAGAACGAGCTTTAGAAATTAGTGTCGGCCCGGACGGTAAGCGCTACGATATTGTACAGAACAGCAACGAACTCGTGACTGTAACTCCTTGGCCTTTTGAAGACGATAAATTTACCGTGAACGTCGAAGCGTGCCGCTTGGATAAAGTCAAGTTCGACAGCAACAAGGAAATCAAGGAAGCGCTGCAAAAAGCTCCGCGCGAAGTCTTAGAGTGGACTTTTGTCAAGTCTTAATTAAACCTCTAGCACCAATACTGCACCGTTCTAGGTTGGTAGCGAGAACTTAAGTCCGAGCGAGTTTTATGAGGACTGAAGTTCTCGCTACCAACCAATTTGATTGTTGGCGGTTTACCGGACATAATATTATCAATGACTCCTTACCAATTATCCATTACCAATTACCAAATATGGAACGTTCAGCTTGCCTAATTTTCAATCCAGTCGCCGGTAACAGCGACCCCGACCAAGACTTAGCTAGAATTCAGGAACTTTTAGAGCCTTTTATTGACTTAGACATTCGGCTGACAACCCCAGAATTAGACGCAGATCAAATCGCCCGCGAAGCAGTTGCTAGGGGAGTTGAGGCAATTATTGCTTGCGGGGGCGACGGCACATTATCAGCGGTTGCTGGGGCGATTGTCAGCACCAATATTCCTTTAGGAATTATTTCGCGGGGAACTGCTAATGCTTTTGCTAATGCTTTAGAGATTCCGAATACAATTGAAACCGCCTGCGAAAATATTTTGGGAGGGTTGACGCGGGTGGTGGATGCGGCGATTTGCAACGGTGAAATGCCGATGGTTTTGTTAGCTGGAGTGGGTTTTGAGGCGGAAACTGTCGAACTAGCCGATCGCGAAATGAAGAATCGCTGGGGAATGCTGGCTTACATTTTGTCGGGAATTAAACAGTTAAACAATTTAGAAAGATTTGAAGCGGAAATCGAAACCGAAGATAGAATTATCAGCCTTACTGCTGTGGCCGTCACCGTGGCAAATGCAGCGCCGCCTACTTCGATTTTAGCTCAAGGCCCGGCGGGGATTGTTTTTGATGACGGCTTGCTGGACGTGACGCTGGTGGCGCCTCAGAATAAAGCTGGGGCGATCGCAGCTTCTTATCATCTATTGCAAACAGCTTTGAGCGGCAATCCTACCGATCGCGACGACATCGGTTATTTGCGGGCAAAAAAAGTAAAGATTACTACCGATCCGCCTCAAAAAGTGGTTTTAGACGGGGAAATCATCGGCATGACTCCGGTTTCTATTGAGTGCGTTCCCGGAGGTTTAACTATTTTTGTACCGCGAGTGGAAGAAGAGCCCGTGGTGGAAAAACTCACCGGTTTAGCGGACATCGAAATTACAATTAAACCCTTAACTTAAACTTTTTAGCGACACAAATAATCCGAAAGACCGCCCGGGCGGTCTTTCTTTTTTATGCGTCTAAAATTTGGCGAATGCGGCGCTCCAAACGTTCGAGGTCGAGTCCGCCTTCATCGCGGCTGATGCGGCGCACGGTGACGTTAACATTGCTCAAATCTGCCAGCAAATCTTGCAGAATTTCTTGTTGCTGCCGAGCTTGAGTTATTTCGCGCGGTTCCTGCACCAAATCGCGAACGATTGTATCTTCTGCGCGCGAAGCAACGATCGGGTCTGCTTCGCCGTCTACGTGCACGAAAGTGCGCCGACCGGGCCCCCGTTCTTCTTCAATTGGTATTACTGCTGTTACTCGATCGGAGCGTACATATTTGCCAAATCCCAGGTGGACTAAGACAGAAGATTGTATTTTCATAGATAGCAAGTTTTATTTGTTAGTTATCTATATTTTAACTTTTACATTCAGGATATAACAACTAATATGACAGTTAATTTTACTACAAAATAGGTCGGTTTATGCTCTGTTTTATTATTGTCATTTTTTGTGAATTATGCTAAGCTAATTAAGTGAATAGAACCTACGCAGGGGTAGTCAGAAACCGGGTTTTTTCCGAAAATATTTCGTTCCAGCCAGCAGATTCGGTAAAAACCCGGTTTCTTTGGTCGGAGCGCGTAAATCCTGTTAACATAAAAATAGAGCAGTTTGCGATCGTCGCCCGCAGCGCATTTCAGGGACACAGCCTACCGATTTGAGATTTGAGCATTACTCCCACCGAAAAACAGGAAAGCCTAAATCATGCTAATTAGTCTCGACTTAGTTATCAGCCTCCTGACGGCAATTCCCTTCGGCACTATCAAAGACAAGTTTCAGCGCAACGAAACAGTCATCAAATTATTAAAAAGATTTAACCTCGACCCCGATGCTCCGCCCGCAGATTTTAGCGGAGTGTATGTTTATACTTTAGTAGAATACGGCGCTGGCAAACCCAAGCAGATTTTAGAACTGTTTCGCCAAAAAGAGATTGAATCAGCATTTCGCAAAGCTTTCGAGTCCGATAGCCCAGCCATTTTAATTAAAGCAGGCGATGAATATCTGAATGAGAGTGCTTTAGGCAAAGAAATTCGGAATTTAGGCATTGACCCCAGACGGGAATTCATGGCATTTGCCGCCGTGTTTATGGAAGTAGCAAAGCGGACGCGGACGCTAGGAGATGTAATGATGGGAAATTCGATCGCATCTTTGCAAAAACGCCTATCTATGGTAATGGATCGCATCGAACGCCTCCCCACTATCGAAGGAATTCGCACCGAATTTGCACGGCTGGAATCTGAAGATTATCCCGCACTTCCCGCCGCAGCATCAACTAATATTCAAAAGTCTCAAGCTTTTATTTTATCGCAACAAGTTCGCGGGTGGTTTGAAACATTAAGTTATAAGTTTGAAACCTATCAAATCTCGGAAGATAACTATTTTGAATGGATTATCAATGTTCCCGTCAGACGCAATCGGTACGATCGCATTTTAGTGCGCGGAATTGCCGGAGAAGCGGGACTCAAGGATATCTCAGCCTTGCGCGAGTCGGTGGAAAAACAGCGCACCGATGAAGGATGGTTAGTCACCGCCCGCCGCATCAGTCGCGCCGCGCGGGATGAAGTAGAAAAAGATGAAAATCGTAATTTAGCTTGCTATACGTTTGATGAATTACTCGACCAAGATGCCGATTTTACCGCTTATCTGGATTGGCTAGAAACTGAAATAACCAGCCGAGAAATTGATACCAAATATGTGCCGCTAGCCTGTACGAAAGAAGAAATTGACCCCGATACTCACCGCAAGATAGGCGTGAGTCATTATGACGGGCGAGATGGCTGGATCGAAGGTTATATTGACCTGTGGTTGAATGACCCAGTAAAAGAACATATTTCAGTTTTAGGAGAATTTGGAACCGGCAAAAGTTGGTTTGCGATGCACTATGCTTGGATGGCACTGCAACGCTACCGAGAGGCTCAAAAGCGGGGCTTAGAACGTCCGCGTTTGCCGTTAGTAATTCCTTTGCGAGATTACGCGAAAGCAGTTAGCATCGAGTCGCTATTTTCCGAGTTTTTCTTTCGGAAACACGAGATACCTTTGGCAGGTTATTCTGCCTTTGAACAACTCAATCGCATGGGTAAATTTCTGCTAATTTTCGATGGTTTTGATGAAATGGCCGCTAAGTGCGATCGGCAAGAAACCATCAACAACTTCTGGGAACTAGCAAAAGCCGTCGTTCCCGGCGCAAAAGTCATCCTCACTTGCCGTACCGAACACTTTCCTGAAGGCAAGGAAGGACGGGCATTGTTCAATGCAGAACTGCAAGCGTCAACAACCATTTTAACAGGCGAAACTCCCCAATTTGAAGTCTTAGAATTAGAGAAATTTAACGACGAGCAAATTAGGCAAGCGCTGTCATTTCAAACAGAAGCGGGGACAGTAGAAAAAGTGATGGGAAACCCGCAACTATTGGACTTAGCGCGTCGCCCTGTGATGACCGAGTTAATTTTGGAAGCATTGCCCGATATTGAAGCTGGAAAACCAGTCGATATGTCGCGGATATATCTATATGCGGTGCGGCGGAAGATAGAGAGAGATATCAAAGCAGAACGGACTTTTACTTCCGTAGCAGATAAGCTTTACTTTTTGTGCGAACTGTCTTGGGAAATGCTGTCTACCAACCAAATGAGTATCAATTATCGCAGTTTTCCCGATCGCATTCGCAGCCTGTTTGGTTCCGTCGTCCAAGAGGAAAAAGACTTAGACCACTGGCACTACGACATGATGGGTCAAACGATGCTAATCCGCAATGCAGATGGGGATTATGCTCCGGCCCACCGTTCGTTATTAGAGTTTTTTGTCGCTTATAAATTTGCCGCAGAATTGGGAGTTTTGGCGGCAGATTTTACCGCATTAGTTGCGCCCGAACAGTCTTGTGTCAATCCTGATGCAGCGCCTCAATCGTACACCTGGTCTAATTATTGTCAGATTCAGGCTCAGAAGAGAAATAACAACGAACTTATCGCGCCTTTAAAGGGATTTGTTGCTGAAGATTTAGGTCAACTTCTTCAGAGTTTCGGACAAGCGCCACTGACTAAAGCTGTGATGGATTTGTTGTTGCCGATGTTGGATGCAAATTCTCCCCCCTTGTTAAGAGGGGCCGGGGGGGATCGTGACGATGCTAGCCAGGAGAGATCCCCCCAACCCCCCTTAACAAAGGGGGCTTTAGAGAAGTCGCCCCTACTCGAAATTATAGAAGCAACACGGGGTAAAACTGAAAGTCAAGTAGGTTATGTGGGAGGGAATGCGGCGACGCTGCTGTTGAAAAAGGACAAGACTGCTTTAGAAGGTAAAGACTTCTCCAGTGCAGTTATTTTAGGTGCTGATTTTACAAAGGCGACGCTGCGCCACGTCAATTTTGCTGAAGCGAATTTGGCTAATTCTGCTTTTACTAACATCTTCGGCAGTATTCGATCGGTAATATTTAGTCCGGATGGAAAACTGTTAGCTACAGGTGATAGTGATGGCGTAGTTCGCTTGTGTGAAGGTAGCAGTGGAAAAGAAATATTGACCTGTAAAGGACATACCAACGTCGTGGAGTCTGTCGCCTTCAGTCCAGACGGCGAGATACTTGCTAGCGCGAGCTATGACAAAACAATCAAGTTATGGGATGTCAAGACTGGTGAATGTTTAAAAGTGTTGCAGGGACATACCGAATCAGTAATGTTTGTCACCTTCAATCATGAGGGAAATATACTCGCTAGTGGCAGTTTCGATCGCACGGTAAGGTTATGGGATATCCGCACGGGTGAATGCCTCAAAACTTTGCAAGACCATACTAAAGTTGTATTTTCAGTTGCTTTCCATCCTGCTGGTGAGATGCTTGCCAGTGGAAGCGGCGACAAAACAGTGAGGCTGTGGAATGTCGGTACTGGTGAATGTCTCAAAACTTTGCAAGGTCATACTAAAAATGTGTTTTCAGTGGCTTTCAATTCTGCTGGTGAGATGCTGGCTAGTGGAAGCGCCGACAAAATAGTGAGGCTGTGGAATATCGGTAGCGGTGAATGTCTCAAAACTTTGGAGGGACATTTGGGTCAAATACGGTCAGTAGCCTTCAGTCCAAATGACGAAATACTCGCAAGTGGAAGTTACGATCAAACAGCGAAACTGTGGGATATCCGCACTGGTGAATGCTTGAATACTTTGCAAGGACATTGTAATCAAGTAGGGTCAGTGGCTTTCCATCCTGCAGGTGAAATACTTGTTAGCGGTAGTTACGACCAAACGCTGAGGCTGTGGGCTATTAACAGCGGTGAATGCTTGAATACGTTGCAAGGGCATAGCACTCAAGTAAGGTCAGTAGCCTTTAGTCCAAACGGTGAAATTCTTGCCAGCGGCGATGACCAACAAACAGTCAGGCTGTGGGATGTCAACACTGGTGAATGCCTCCAAATCTTGCAGGGTCATCTCGATCGGGTGCATTTAGTTGCCTTCCATCCAAACGGTGAAATACTTGCTAGCGGAAGCTACGACCAAATGCTGAGGCTGTGGGATATTCGCAGTGGTGAATGCCTCCATACTTTGCCAGAGTGTGGAAAGGAAGTACGCTCGATCGCCTTTAGTCCTTCGGGTGAAATACTTGCCAGTGGTAGTTATGACCAAACGGTGAGGCTGTGGGATATCCGCAGTGGTGAATGCCTCAAAACTTCGCAAGGGCATAACAGTTCATTATACTCGGTTGCCTTCAGTCCTTTGGGCGAGATATTTGCCAGTACAGGTTATGACGGAACGGTGAGGCTGTGGGATATCCATACTGGTGAATGCCTCCAAATCTTTCAGGGGCATACCGGTTGGGCACGCGCGATCGCCTTTAGCCAGAACGGTGAAATGCTTGCCAGTGGAAGTAGCGATCAAACAGTAAGAATATGGGATATCCATACTGGTAAATGCCTCACTATTTTTCACGGCCATACTGATTGGATACGTTCAGTTGCCTTTAGTTATTCGGGTGAGTTAGTTGCTAGTGGAAGTGTCGATAAAACGGTAAGATTATGGAATATTCGTACAGGTGAATGTCTAAAAGTTTTGCAATGTTATACGAGTAGAATTAACTCATTTACCTTCAATTATGATGGTAAATTGATTGCTACTTGCAATCGGGATGGCACAATTATGATTTGGGAGATTGAGACAGGTGAGTGCCTCAAAATACTCAAAAGTGACAGACCTTATGAAAACATGAATATTGCAGGAGTTACGGGTTTAACGGAAGCTGAAAAAGCCACGCTCAAAGCTTTAGGTGCTGTGGAAAATTAATCATCGCAAAGGAGGAAGTATGCAGTCAGCAATACGGATTACAACCAAAGTTCTTGCAGGAAATAAACTTGAAATTCAAGTGCCGCCTGGATCTGTGGGCGAAGAGGTTGAAGTTTTTGTGATTATACCAGAAAAGCCTCAAAATCGGCGGCGTAAAGTGTTGGAATTGCTTACAGAAATCCGCAGCCGTCATGTTTCCAGAACAGTTGAAGAGATTGACCTGGAACTTCAAGAATAAAGAAACTACTGAAGCAGTTCAACCTAATTTATTCTATGGCAAATTCACTTAATTTTCGCATCTTAGGATGGTCAAAACCTAGTATAATATCTTGTTTAGGAACTCCCAATTCTACGAGTTCGTTAGCAAT
The DNA here is from genome assembly GCF_036701485.1 of Microcoleus sp. Pol11C3. Lineage (NCBI taxonomy): Bacteria > Bacillati > Cyanobacteriota > Cyanophyceae > Oscillatoriales > Microcoleaceae > Microcoleus > Microcoleus sp. Pol11C3. The sequence goes on from NZ_JAUBQW010000039.1 coordinate 18,999, forward strand.
ACCCACCTCGGTTCCATCTTGCTGAATCCAGATTTTATTGTCCATAATATCCAGGTGCAAAACCGGACCATAAATTCGCCGCTGATTGCGCCAGCCGACATATACTAATTGATAATGATCGCGCTCAACATCAAAGATAGTTTGAGCCTGAACGCGCTCATCCCAAACAAGACTAGCGTGTTGGGAGAGCAGATTTTGGATGTGCTGCCTATAAAGGTCTACATTTGCCATTGTGCGATCGCCTCTTGCTCTATATCGTAAATCATCAAATGAATTTGATTTTGTTGAACTAAAGACTGAATAAACCCCATTGTGAAAAAACTATCGTAGACATTACTGGGTACTGCCAGGTATAAAATGCGGTCAGTTTTTTGTTGTTGTAAAGCTGCTCGATAACTAATGAATTGTCCTAAAGCTGTGTAAAATTGGGATATTTTGGATGGGCCAATAAAGCTTTTGATTTCAACGGCGATTTTCTGTCCGTCTTTTTGGGCAGCAACCACCTTTTCGGCACCCAAGTCGATGTAAGGTTCGAGAGTTCCTGCCTGTAAAGTGTATGGATCGTGAGTAATCTGCCATCCATCTTTCTGGAGAGCGATTTTAACGACTTCGTGAAAGGCATCTTTAGCAGGCATGGTTGTACTGACTCGTTGTGTTTAATATCTTGGGTAGTTGTTGTATTTTAAGTATATGCGCTATTCATCTAGAACATCACTGACCCACGGGTGGTCAGAAACCGGGTTTTTTTCGAGAATACTTCGTTGAGGCCAGCAGAAACGGCTAAAAACCCGGTTTCTAATGTAGCCTACTGACTAAATTGTTGGGCGTAGTTGCCAGCGTATCGATCGCCCTTTTCCAGCAACTCCTCGTGCGTTCCAGATTCGACAATTCTGCCTTTTTCGAGAACTAAAATGCGATCGGCTCTCCGCACAGTAGCCAAGCGGTGCGCGATAATAAATACAGTGCGATCGCGCATCAATCTTTCCAGCGCTTCTTGCACTAAACCCTCGGATTCCGAATCCAGCGCCGATGTAGCTTCATCCAAAATCAATATTCTCGGATCGAGCAAAACTGCACGGGCGATCGCAATTCTTTGTTTTTGCCCGCCAGATAAATTGACACCCCTTTCTCCTACCCAAGTTTGATAACCGTCGGGAAACTCACTAATGAATTGATGAGCGTTAGCAATTTCCGCAGCTTTTTGAACATCTTTCAGTTCATAATAAGATCGCCCAAAAGCGATATTTTGAGCAATTGTACCCGAAAATAAAATCGTTTCTTGCGGTACAATTCCGATTTGCCGCCGCAGAGTATTTAATGTGACATCTTGAATATCAATACCGTCAATTAAAATCTGTCCCGCTTGCGGATCGTAAAATCTGGGTAACAAATTTACTAACGTAGTTTTACCCGCACCCGATGCACCCACCAGAGCAATCATTTCTCCGGGAAGCACCAGCAAACTCATATTTTGCAAAATCGGTGTCTCTGAGTTATAGGCAAAATTAATGTTGCGATATTCGACTTTGCCTGTAACGTGGGGCAGTTCAATTGCGCCCGGTTTTTCAACTACTGTTGGTTGAATTGCTAATAATTCAAAAATACGATCGCTAGAAGCTTCTCCCTGCTTAAAATCCCCGTAATTGGCAGTTGTAATGGCGATCGGGTCAATTAAAAGTGCCACCCCTGCGATATAACTGATAAATTGAGTACCTGTGAGATTTCCTTGAGAAATTTGCCAACCTCCCAGGAAAAAGAGCAAAATCACGCTCATCGCTTCCAGAAAGCCAACTACAACGAACTGAAGTGCTTTTATTCGTTCTGACAGATACTTAGCGCGGCGGTTTTGTTCTGCTTCTTCTGCAAAGCGGGCAATTTCGTAGTCTTCAGCCACAAATGCTTTGATTAAACGAATGCCGCTGAATACTTCTGTCAGCAAAGCGGATAAATCGGAAATGCGATTTTGACTTTGGCGCGAGTAACTCAGCAGTCTTTCGCCAAACCAGCCAATTAAAATAGCCATCAGCGGTGCAATAATTAATGCACCTAAAGTTAATTGCCAGTTGAGATAAATCATATATCCCAGGACGGCAATTAGCTGCAACACACAAGGGATAAACTGATGAAAAAATTTATTTACTACTTCGCCAATGCGGTCAATATCTTCGGTGAGGCGGTAGGATAAATCTCCGGTTTTGGCAGTTTCAAAGTATCCGATATTGAGAGTTTGAAGATGGGAGTAGACTTTTTTGCGGATTTCCAAAGCAATAGTCAAAGCTGCTTTTGCCATCAGCGTATCTTGACCGTACTGGGCTGTACCGCGAATTAGAAATATAATGGCGCTGAGTGCAGCAATTTGAGCGAACCCTTGTAAATCTCCTTTACCTATAAATTTGGCAGTTTCGCCAACTAGCCACGCTATAATCGGCCAAAATATGGTAAATACTACGGTACAAGCTAATGCTTTACCGATGGTTTGTTTTTGGGGACGGAGGTAGGGTAAGATTTGCCAGTATGTCGATCGAGTTTTCAAGATATTTTACCTCGGCAAGTTCTGTTTTTACAGATATCTGAGCCAAAACATGATATCAGCGATCGGGCAAATCTCAACAATCATTCCTGACCTAAAGCATCCGGGATACAAAGCCCCCGGATTCATCCGTGGGGTTAATTGTCCAATTCTTCAATTCTTTAATCTAAAATCTAAAATCATTCTTGACCGTCGGCATGAGTAGCCTGTACCTTAGCCCCCGCGACAACTGCACCCCGAAAAGCGGCTGACTGTCCGGGTGCAAGAGTAACTGGTTCAGCGAAGATAAATCCGTTGTCAATTAAATTGCCTGACTCGTCCAAAACTTCATAATTGACTTTGACATTCTTAATTATTTTGCAGCCTTGATTAAGCACTTTACCGCTGAAAAAGTTGCCGTCATAATTTGCGGTCGCAATTGACACTTTTGCAGAAATGTTGGAACCGGGAATGCAAGTTTGGGAAGTTCCCGAAGCTGGCTGTTTCTCGCATAACTTGCCCAAGTCTACTGTTTTGCCTTCGGGGGTTTTCATGTAGCAAAACGGCTCGTCAATTTCGGAGTTTTGGGCAATTGTATTTGTAGAGTATGCAATCACAGGGCGAGCTGAAATCGGGGTCATTAGCCAAATAGATAAAACTACTGTTAAATGTAAATTAATCATGCTTGTTTCGGCTTTTTATGAAATTAATTATACAATATAATGCAGCTAAAATTTAGGCTAGCATATCTATATTTATGGCGCGCCTCGATCACCCTGCATTGTGCTATGATAAGAGATAAAATTTTAGAAAGTAAAGTAAAGTCATGGTCGTTACTCAAGATAACCCAGGACAAAAAACGTTAGAACTGATCGTAACGTGAGAGAAGTTGCCAGACGACTTCCAATTAGAAGAAAAACCAGTCGAGAATACAGGCCAACCGCTAATTGCTGGAGCACTGCGAGAAATCTTAGAACTGAGAGGATTGATCGGGCCACGAATGCTGATAGCCAGCAACTTTGGCATTTGCGCTACTGTCAACAGCGAGTTAGTAATCAAAGCACCAGATTGGGTTTATGTACCTTCCGTACTCCCGGTAGAATCGAGAAGAGACCGCAAAAGCTACACCCCAAACTTGGAAGGAGAAATTCCCACCATTGTCATGGAATTCTTGTCGGAAACAGACGGCGGTGAATATTCTGTCAAACGCACTTTTCCTCCGGGTACGTGGTTTTTTTACGAACAAATTCTGCAAGTACCAACTTACATCATTTTTGACCCTAAAAGTGGATTTTTGGAGGTCTATCGCTTGGAAAATGGCAATTACAAACTAGAATTTCCTGATGAAGAAGGTCGCCATTGGATAGCAGATTTTGGTTTGTATTTGGGAACTTGGCGGGGGGAAAAAGAACAGCGTACTGGTTATTAGTTGCGCTGGTGGGATGAAGCAGGAAATCTGCTTTTGTGGGGTGTAGAACAGATAACAGTGGAACGACAACGGGTCGAACTCGAACGCGAACGGGCAGAACTCGAACGCGAACGGGCAGATCGCGAACGCGAACGGGCAGATCGCCTTGCTGAATATTTACGCGATCGGGGAATTAACCCGGACGAGATTATTTGATAAGTTGTACGCCCTATCTGTAGGGACACGGCATTGCCGTGTCCGCAATTACTCCATATTATCTAATACTCGGCTTTCTATTCCTAAGATTCCGCGCTCCGGGAATTTTCCGGCTGGGACGGCGATTGGTCAAACTGCTAGCAGTTCGAGTATTCAAAGCATCATTAGAAGCTATCAAACCCAAGTCTTGCAAAATTTCAACAGCCGCCCTTTGTCCAGTTTCGCAACCGCCTTCCATGTAACCTTGATTTTCCAGCGAAGTGTGTTCCCCGGCAAAATATAAATTGCCAACTCGTTCGCCTTCAACGCCGTACATTTGCGTCCACTGTCCGACTAAATAGCAGGCATAAGAACCTTTAGAAAAGCGTTCTCCCGGCCAATAAGCTCGCACAGCTTTGCCCGATCGCAAATTTCTCACTCCGGGAAAAACTCTTTCAAATTGGTTCAAAAATCTTTGTGCTTGATCTTCTGGAGTTCCGGCACCGATCGACAAACCCTGCTTTCCTCCTGTAAAATTAGTAACTAAACCGTTAGGAGTAGGGGCGAAAGGCGTAGCTTCCCAGGTATTCTGGAATCCTAAATCGCTATAAACAGAAGCAGTCGATCGATAAAGTTCGCGCCAAATGCGGCTGCGGTAGCCCGTAACTAACTTAGAATTAGTACCGTAACCCAATTGCTCGATCGCCCTACGCTTTGGTTGGGGCAAAGGTACATTAATTTTAACGTCTCGCAGAGTGCTGAACGGCAAAGTTAACAAAACTCGCTCGTAAGTGCGCTCGAACGCGCTTTGTCCCGATCGCAAATTTACCCGATAGCGGCCATCCGGCAAAAGAGTAATCGCTTCCAAAACTGTCCCCGCTTCGATCGAACCAGACAATTGACCCGCCAAACGGTTGATAATTTGACTATTACCGCCCTCAATTTGATAACGCTCATCGCTGTTGCCGTACAATTCAAAACTGCCCGCTTCAGAACCGATTAAAAACAACAGATTTAACGCCGATTGTTCTTCAGGATCTCGACCGTATTCAGTCGTGTAAGCAATGCGGAGTAACTGCCGGACAATCGTGCTAGTATCAGCTTGGTCTACATATTCAGCGAGCGAAAGATTGTCCAATCTTTCTGCTGCTTCGGTAAAATCAAGATAGCTAATTTCATCACCAACCGCCTGCAAATCAGCAGTAATTTTACTCGCTAGCGGCGCAAATTCCGCGATTATTTGCTCAAGAGAAAAGCGGCGCCCTTGAAAGAAAAAAGTATCCTTCACCAGTCCACTCTGCACTTGGGCTAAGTCGATCGCCCGCAAACCCAATTCCGTCGCCAGCGAGATTAAATTAGTGTGGCCGGTGTCAATAAATTCTCCCCCCACATCCGCCGGAATCAGCGTTCCAGCCACCTTGGGAACCGTGCGTATCCGCCCCCCCACACGGTTAGTTGCCTCGATTATATCGGCGCGCACGCCCGCTTGGCCCAAGCGATAAGCCGCCGTCAAACCCGCAATTCCCGCACCCACAACCAAAATCGGCGATCGTCCGCCCTGTTGAGCAAAAGCTCCCCCTCCCTCCCTGGTAAAAGTCGCAGCAGCCACAGCCCCCGCAGCAGCTAAGCCCCCGTGCAGCAAGCGGCGACGAGATATGGCAGAATTAGGAATGCGATCGCTCAGCATCCCCAGCAGTTCATCAGCCGGAATGCCCGTTTCCCTTGATTTCTGGGCAATACTCGCAGCGCGGCGCAGCATTGCCATCAGTGCAGATTTAGCCATAATTAAGACATCCTCACAAAACAAAACTTTGATGTAAACTGGATTCTCGATCGTGCAATTTCCAGACTAAAGTCCAGAGAGATTTTTTTAATAATGCTAACCCTCAGAACACTGTTCGACAGCAAATTTTATCTCGAAAACAACCCAGATGTCGCCGTAGCAGTTGCCAGAGGCACGGTATCCAGTCCCTTTGATCACTACCGAAAAATTGGTCAATTTGAAAATCGCGACCCTAATGCCCTGTTCGACGCCAGCTATTATTTAGATACCAATACAGATGTAGCAGTATCTGCTGAAAAAAATAAATTTTCCGGCGCCCAGCACTTTATCAAATTCGGTCAATTTGAACGGCGCAACCCCAACCCATTCTTCGATGTTAATTTTTATCTCACAAGCAACCCAGACGTTCAGAAAGCAGTCCAAGCAAATCAATTTACCGCATTTGAACACTACTTCAAAGCCGGTCAATTAGAAAACCGCAAAGCCAGCGTTTTCTTCGATCCCAGCTTTTATCTAGAAAAATATCCGCTGGTAGCAGCAGCAGTCAATAGCGGGGCAGTTAAAAGTGCGATCGACCACTACATTCAATTCGGTCAACAAGAAGGACTATTGAGCACTCTCCCCGATCCCGCCGACAATTTGAACTTAGCAAAAAGCCTGGGCATTCTCGGGGAAATTCAAACTGCGAGCGATTTTGTGGGAGCTGCTGAACCAGCCGACAGTTACAGTTTCATCCTCAATACTCCCAGCCTTTTCAGTGCAACTGTTGACGGTTTGAGTGCAGATGTTGATGTTAAATTAATTCAAGATCTCAACGGCAACGGCGCAGTTGGATTAGAGGATATTATTGCTTCGTCTAACAATTTAGGCACGGCTTCAGAAACAATTGTCAGCAATGGGCCTTTACCTGCGGGGACTTATTTCGTCCGCGTTTCTCAATTTCAAGGCGATACAAATTACAACTTGAGATTGCTGTCCGCTCCTTCTCCCACGCCCCTTCTATGACATGAGGGTTTACACTCGAAGGCAGTCCAACTCTGAAGGTGGAAGACAGAATGCAGAATCAAAGAAAAATTTATAATTAAATAATTCTGCGGGTTTGTCAGTTAGATACTGTCCGGTTAATGACTTATAATATAATTGTTTGTTGTCACTCTCTTAAGAGAAGAGAAGACTTAAGTCCTCACTACAAACCTAATTATAAATTTTTGACCGTACTTGATATTAAAACAAACAATTCTCTCTTCCATCTTCCATCTGCCATTGGGCCGATCTTTCACTTATTAGTTTCTTACCCCCTGGGAGAGGGCAAAGATTGAACAGGTGCCGGAGGCCAGTTAGAGCGATTTCTGGTTAGAGTAGTAGACACCAAAGCATAGCCCAAAACAGCAGGAAGCACGATCGCACTCAGAAACACGATCGCCGCAGCCCAAGTCATCGCATTCGAGATCGGGCCGTAATGAGTGCGGTAAGGGTCAAACAAAGGTAAATTAGGCATCGGGGCGTCCCGCCGCGCGATCGGACGTTTGAACCGTACCCGCCTGTCGTCTAGCTTTTCGAGCAAAATCCAGCCAACTTCCGCCTCTTCCCGGCACAGCTTGTGAAAAATCGCAGGATTGCGGAACAAATCGTTGCTAGCCCGCACAATCTTGTACTCCCAAACCGTCAAATCAACAGCATTAGGAGCGGGTGTGGGATTGCCATTCGAGCGCGCATTTTCAGGCGCATTAAAATTATCTTCTTGAGATTCGTACCGAGTCAAAACTTCCTCCTCCTCGTTGTATTTTTGCCACGCAGCCAATTGCTCGCGGCTCACCAATACACCCGCGAGCGCCGCCTCCAAGCCGAGACTGCCAACCATCAAACTCCAAATCAGAATTTCAACCATAAAAAGAGTTAAAAATCAAAAACTAGAAAGACTCGCTTTTAACTTTCAATCTTTAATTTTCAAATAGCCTTCCACCACACAATCTACACCCACTGCGCGCCAAGAAACCCGCTCTAAAGTCAAAGCATCAGTCATTGCCGAAAACCCCAAATCTCCTACAGGAGTTGGAGCTCCTTGGCCGCCGACAATTTTAGGAGCAATAAAAGCCATAATTTTTTGAACTGCACCCTCAGCAATTGCCTCGGCCGCCAAAGTGCCACCACACTCCCAGAGTACAGAAAGAAAAGATCGATCGTACAAATAAGCCATAACATTAGTCGGTGTCAGAGGCGAGAGCTCAACAACTTCCACCCCTTTGGCGATCAAAAATTCCTGAAATTCTGGGTTAACCCCAGGCTCAGTCAGCACCAAAGTAGCCGCCACAGAGGTTTCCCACAACCAAGCCGACTTCGGCAAATCCAAAGTGCGGCTCATCACCACCCGCAGGGGATTATTCCTATCAGGCTGGTGACTTGTCAGTAGGGGATTGTCCAGACGCACCGTATTTCCCCCAACAATCACAGCATCGCAGCCCACGCGCACCCGGTGTACCTCGCTCCGAGCCTCCTCGCCTGTTACCCAAGCGCTGTGGCCGCTACTGGTAGCAATTTTACCGTCCAAAGTCATTGCATATTTCAAAATTCCAAAAGGCCGGCGGTACAAAATTCGGTGCACAAAAGCCTCGTTGAGTTTCTGGCAAGCTTCGCCTTCCACTCCCGCCAACACTTCAATGCCAGCCTCTCGCAACCGAGCTAGCCCAGTTCCAGCTACCAAAGGATTCGGATCGACCATGCCAGCCACTACTTTTGCCACCTTGGCCTTAATTAAAGCTTCGGAACAGGGGGGAGTCCGACCGTAGTGGTTGCAGGGTTCCAGGTTCACGTAGACGGTCGCTCCTTCGGCGAGTTCCCCCGCTTCCCGGAGCGCAAAAACTTCGGCGTGAGGTTGACCGGCACCGGGATGAAACCCTTCGCCGACAATCTTGCCATCTCGGACAATTACAGAACCGACAAGGGGGTTGGGTGCGGTTTTGCCCAGAGCACGGCGAGCCAATTCTATGCAGCGGCGCATGATGGCTCGATCGAACTCTTGAACTTCGCTGTTTTCCAGTTGTTTTGTACCTTGCTGCTGTCCGTTAGCTAAGCTGGCGATCGCTTGAGCCTCCGCCGGAAAAGTTTCCATAAGATTTTGGTATGATATCTATCCCTGAGTGTACTGACTTTGATGTTAATTTTGGCTACGATCAGACGATCGATTGTGGCTGGGGCAAACTGTACGTTACCACTGAGATATTGCGCCATTCTCAATTAGCCTTTTATGAACAGGCTGTCCGGCCTGTTCCACAAAAGATAAATTTTCTTGTGGAACAGGCCGGACAGCCTGTTGCTGACAATGGTGCAAGATGTGAGTTACCAGGAGTGAAGGGCAATTTAGGGCGATCAACCCGGCACGCCCGATCGAATAGCTTTAACATTAAGAAAGAATAGCAGGCGCTAGAGAAAAAAATGAGTCAGGACATGAAGCGGGAATTTGCCAGCCGCGACGAATTAATAGCCTACGTGCGTGAACAGTTCCCCGAAGCCGCCGCCCTGGACAGCAGCGTACCCCCAACCCCAGGCGGGCGGAAAGCAGCCGAGACAGCCCTGCAACAAATTGACCCCAGCAAATACGGCTTAACCCGCAATTTCCTCAACGGTGCGGTAACGCGCTTGTCGCCCTATTTGCGCTACGGGATTTTGAGTCTTGCGGAAGTCCGGGATGCCGTACTGGAGAAGGTGCAGCACCGAGAAGAGGCTGTAAAACTTGTCAACGAGTTGGGTTGGCGGGATTATTGGCAGCGACTGTACGCCGAATTGGGCAACGGAATTTGGCAAGACCGCGAACCTTACAAAACTGGTTATAGTGCTAAAGATTACAGCGAAACTCTGCCGCAGGATGTTATCGAGGGCACGACTGGTTTGGTTTGCATCGACAGTTTCAGCCGCGAGTTGCGAGAAACTGGTTATTTGCACAATCACCAGCGGATGTGGACTGCCGCTTATCTCGTACACTGGCGCCGCGTGCGTTGGCAAGCCGGAGCTCGTTGGTTTTTGCAACATTTGCTAGATGGAGATCCGGCGAGCAATAATCTTTCTTGGCAGTGGGTAGCAAGCACTTTTAGTCACAAACCTTATTTTTTTAATCGGGAAAATTTGGAGCGTTACACTAAGGCGGTTTATTGTCGAGATTGTCCTCTCTACGGGCAATGCGATTTTGAGGGAACTTACGAATATTTGGAAGGGAAGTTGTTTCCTCATGGAGAAAAGGTCGATCGTAGCGGCGGTTCTAAAAGTTGGCAAGGCCCTAAAAAAGGTCGCACCAATTAAAAAGTCAGTAGTCAGTTGTCAGTAGGCAGTAGGCAGTTGTCAGTTGTCAGTTGTCATAAGTTAACAGTCAACCATCAACAATCAACAGTTAACAGTCAACCGTCAACCATCAACAGTCAACCGTCAACAATTACTAATTTATGAACAATCCGATTATTTGGCTGCACGGCGACTGCTTGAGTCCTGAAGGCCCGGCTTTTCAAGCGCACCCAGAGGCACCTGCAATCTGGGTTTGGGATGATGCACTCATTGATGAATGGCAGTTGAGTCTCAAACGAATGGTGTTTATTTACGAATGTTTGCTGGAGTTGCCGGTCGTTATTCGGCGGGGCGATGTGGCTGCGGAAGTTATCGCTTTTGCGATCGAATCCGGCGCAAATCAAGTGGTAACTGCGGAAAGTCCCAGTCCTCGGTTTCAGGATATTTGCCGGGAAATTAAGCGATCGCACCCTGTAGAAGTTTTGCCACCCGAACCCTTTGTCCGCTACGATGGTTACATTGATTTGAAGCGTTTTTCTCGCTACTGGCGCGTCGCTGAAAAATATGTTTTCTAATGGGGAATTGGGAATTGGTAACTGGGAATTGGTGTTAAATCCATTAAATCCTGTACACTGCTCGTTGCCGAACTTCAACTCCCCTTCAAACGCTCCAACAGCCATTGAAATCTCGATTCAGCCAAATTGGGATTTTCGACAGTTTCCGGGATACCGCCCTCGTCGTCGGGTTCTTGATATATTAAACCATCACTATCATCGCCAAAACGTTGGACGGTACCCCGCAGTCTCGACGACAGAAATTTGGTAATCGCCCGATAAAACCGCAGGGAAAAAAGTACGTCTTGCTCGAGTTTTTCAGTTAGCAGCCGCCGGGGAATTGACAGGATGAGGCACTCTTCAATTGCCGTGACGCTAGCAGAAGGAAGCCTCCCGTCTACAAAAGACATTTCGCCCAAAACTTCGCCGGAAATAATTTTTCCAATTTCTTTGTCGCCCAAAGATGATACAGCAACGCTCAAAGTTCCCTGCAGAACTATGTACAGGGCGTCTAAGGGCTTACCTTCGGTGATCAGGGTTGTGCCGGGGAGGACTTGGGTGCGGGTGCCGTTGGCGAGCATCCAATCGATGTCGCGATCGCTCAATTCGCCTAATATGACTAGAACTTTGCTCATAAAGTCAGGTTGAGATGAGATAATTTGTATTTTTTTACTTGTTTAGTTGCGTGCTGTTGTTAGATGGTCAGACCCTGAGCGAAAGCGAAGGCTAAACTTTACAAATAGAACACTAAGTTTTACACAATTTTCATAAAATTCAGTGATTTTGACACGATCCAGCCACAAATATTTCTCGGATCGGTGGTATTATTCTACATTAATTGTCATGGACTGTGCAGCAGCCGATCGCGTTGTATTAACTGCACTTGCTGTGGACGGCGGGGCTGCCAAAACTGTTTTGAAAGCGGGTTGTCTCTTGGTTTCGAGCTGGTGCGCCCTCAAAAACCGGGTTTTTCCGGCGTGGCTGCGAGTGCAGCGCCCCCAAGTACAGTATTGTAGAATGCAAGCCAGACGCACGATCGACCCCTCAATTAAACAGGATTAAGGGTGAAATCATCCCTAGGATTGATTTTTAGCCGATCGATCTGTAAATTAAAATTAGCCTCTAAACCCACCGTCCGTTTTTGAATCTAATCAGCTTGAGAGTTGACTATTCAAGGGTAAAATGGCAATCTAGGAACAACACAACTCATATTTGTGTCTTTTTTTAGCAAAGCTCTCGACGGTCGCCCTCAAACACTTACACTTTTAACACACCCTTCATTGAGGAGTTTCTATGAATAGTCTATTTTCCAAGTCTACTTTTGCGTTAATAAATCTTGCAGCTTTAGCTGTTTGTTGCAGTACCATGTCAGCGAAAGCTGAAACTGGCAACTTGCCTGATGTCGCTACAACTGCAACAATCGCAGCTCAAAATATTGACCAAACTTCTGAGCCTGCGGCAACTTCAGCAGTTAAACCCGACGCAGAAACAACGGCTAGTAATAAAAAAATTGATTCTATCAGTTGGAGCGAACTAACAGAAGCGGCAGAGCCAGCAGCCTCCGAACCGGCAGCAAACTTGCCAGTATCTATTGCTGCACCCGAAAAATCGGAAGCAGCAACATCTGAAATTGCTGAGACAGAAACAGCACAAAATACCTCCATTGCTGCTGAGACTGAAAATTCGGAAGAAACCGCTAAAATTGCTGATAATGGTGTCAAAGTGCAGTCAACAGTCGAGACTGCCAAAAAGAGCGATCGACCTACCTCAATTGTTGCCGAGCGCAATAATCTGGAAGTAACAGCAACGAAGGAAGAAAAAGAAGTCCAAACAGCACAAGAATTGTTGAGCAATCCTGTCAGCACTTCCGCCTCAGCTCTCACAAACCAACCGAAAGTTGCTGAAAAACCGGCAACTGCCTCAGAACCAACTAAAAAAGTGGCTCAAGGAACTCAAATCCGACCCGGCCGAGCAACCCGTTCTGGGCCCAGCTACATCGGGATTGGCGGCAATCTAGGTTTTGGCGGAGATACAGCCTTAGGCGACGGTTCATTTGCGATTATTAGCAAAATTGGTTTGACAAACAATTTCTCGGTGAGACCGACTGTTTTGTTCCGCGACAACTTAACTGTTCTAGTTCCCGTTACCTACGATTTTGTATCTAAAGAGGCCGTCGAAGTCAGCGATGATTTTGTGATTACGGCTGCTCCTTATGCAGGTGCTGGCGTCGCATTTTCTACCGGTGATAACAGTAATTTTGGCTTCCTGATTTCGGGTGGTGTAGATGTGCCACTGTCGAGAAATTTTACAGCCACAGCGGGACTGAATGTTGGTTTTCTCGACGGAGCTGAAGTGGGATTGTTACTCGGTGTCGGCTATACGTTCCCGAATATGGTCAGGTAGTGTTGCTGTTTGAGCAAACGCAGGACAAATAAATAGGCGCGGGGTTGGCTGTATGAATACAGTCAACCCTTTTTGATGATGGAAAATCTGTTTATGCGATCGATGTAGGATGCCCCACAAGCACAGACCGGTAATGTAGGTTGCGTCATCAGCACAGAGCGCCGATATTGATTTTGGTGAAAGATATAATGATGGTGCGATCGCACTTTCTCACAAACCACCCGAAAAAACCGTGACTAAAACAGAAATCTTAGCAGCACTCAAAAATCTGACAGCAGAAGAACGCCTAGAAATCATCGAAACAGCTTCGCGGATGATGCGCGAAGAAATAGAAGAAAAAGCCCAGCGCAAAGCCGAGAGAAAGCGGAGACTCAGAGCCGCAGCAGAAGCAGCGGTTCCTTTGTATGAACCAGGAGGGCCGCTGCACGATTTGTGGTCGCCCGACAGCGAACCGTATTTCGATTCAGAGGAAGAATACCTGAGTGCAGGGGTACAAATGAATGCGTAAGGGCGAAATTTGGCTGGTCAGACTAGATCCAACGGTGGGAGATGAAATCGGCAAAACTAGACCTGTTGTGGTTGTCAGCGACGATGAAGTGGGAAATTTGCGACTCAAAGTAATTGTTCCAATTACAGCATGGAACGATCTTTTTTCCCCGCTTGATTGGATGGTACAGCTCGAACCGACATCAGAAAATGGCTTGGCGAAACTCTCCGCCGCCGACAGTTTTCAACTCCGTTCCGTCTCGCAACAAAGATTTGTCCGACAACTCGGAGTTCTCTCCGATACAATTATGGAAGACATTTCCGAAGCACTGACCATTGTTCTGGATCTGGATTGAATAACTAGGCAACAGCGCACAAATAGTGTTAATTATAGATAGATTGTACGGCGCGATGGCCTAAATGATTCCTATACAACTTACACTTAAAAATTTTCTCAGCTATCGCGAAGCTGCTTTAGACTTTCGCGGCTTGCACACCGCTTGCATTTGCGGGCCTAACGGTGCTGGCAAATCTTCCCTCTTAGAAGCGATCGCCTGGTCACTTTGGGGCTGTTGTCGCAGCGATACCGAAGACGATATAATCCATATCGGCGAAACAGATGTGCGCGTTGATTTCACTTTCTCCACCGGTGGCCAAATCTACCGCGTGATTCGCAACCGCCGACGCGGACAATCGGGAAGTTTGGAATTTCAAGTTAGCTTAAATTCTGCCCAGAGCGAGGAAAAAGTTAATTTTCGCACGCTCACAGACAAGGGTCTGAGAACAACTCAGCAAAAAATCCTCGAACACATCAAACTAGATTACGATACTTTCATCAACTCGGCGTATTTGCGGCAGGGGCGAGCTGATGAATTTATGCTCAAAAAGCCGATCGAACGCAAACAAGTTTTAGCCAACCTGCTCAAACTCGATCAATACGATACTTTATGCGAACAAGCCAAGGATACCTCCAAAGAATTTAAAGCTCAAGTCGAAGTGCTCAAACAGAGTTTGCTAACCGTACAAGAGCAACTGCAACAAAAAGACGCGCTCGCCTCCGAACAAACTCAATTGCAGCAAGCAACCGACTTGCTCTCTTCACAGCAGCAAGCCGACACAACCGAGTTGCAGCAACTGCAACTCCAGCACCACAACCGCCAAACTTGGCAAAAACTCCTCGCCGGCCACCAGCAACAGCACTACAATATCTCTCAAGAATGCCGCCGCTTGCAGCAAGAACTCGCCGCCGCCAAACAGCAGCAAAATGAGCTACAAGCCCTCCTAGGGCAAGAAAAGGAAATAACAGAAGGCATCGCGTATTTCCACAGCTTGCAAGCCACAGAAGAAACTCTGGCTGGCAAATTTAAGGCAAACCAACAAGCCCAAAATCAGCGTCAGCAATTGCAAGAACAGCAACGGCAAGAACTGAGCTTTTGGCAAAGCAAAATTCAGCAGTTGCAAGCTCAATTAGAGGTTCTAGAACAAGATGAAAAAGATGTTCTGGAAATTCTCAAACAGCAGCCGGATGTTGACAAAGGACTCGCACAGTTGCAAGCAGTTCGATCGCGCCTCAATGAACTAGAGCAACTGCAACTGCAAGTTTCGCCACTGTTACAACAGCAGCAGCAAAAGCAACAAAAGCTCGATCGCGCCCGCGCCGGTTTAACCGCCCGCTTAGACGAAATCAACCGACAGGTGCAAGTTCAGCAGCAGCAGCGACAGCCACAATTACAGCAGGAAATCTCGGCCATCGCCCATCAAATTTTGCAGTTGGAAAACAAGCGAGTTTATCAGCAGCGAGTCCGCGAAAAAGGTCAAGAAAGGCACGACTTTCTAGGAAACCTGCAAGCCAAAAGCCGCGACTATCAAACCAGACTTGCCGAGATCGACCAAAAACTGCAACTGCTGCGGAAACATGAAGGAGAAACCAGCGCAGGCGAAGGTAAAGCCTCGAATTTTGCGGAAAACGAGCCATCGAATTCGCCTTTAATGGTGCGGGATGCAAATTTTGGCAATTGTCCTTTGTGCGATCGACCTTTAGACGAACACTACTGGAATTTGGTAGTCACAAAACACCACTCCCAACAGCAGGAAATCTGGAACCAACTGTGGGTTGTCCGCGAACAGTTGGCCGTCTCTGAGCGCGAAATTCAAGTTCTCAGACATGAATACCGCGAACTAGAAGAGGAATTAGCGCCCTACCAAGAATTGCGGGAACGCCGCAGTCATTTACAAGCACAATTAGATGGACTAAGCCAAGACGAAAACCGCCTGCAAAGTATGCGTCAAGACGCTGCAGAAATAGAGCGGTTGCTACGCACCGGCGAGTATGCAGCCGATGACTTGGGTGAACTCCAGGAAATCGAACAGCAACTGCAACAGCTTAATTACAGCGATCGCAGCCACTCCCTCGCCCGCAGCGATGAAAAGCGCTTGCGGTGGGCGGAAATTAAGCAAGCTCAAATCAAAGATGCTCAGCAGAAACTGAATAAAATTAATGCCCGTCGCCCTGATTTGCAAACTCAATTAGCCACCGTACAGCAACAGTTAGAACAGCAAAAAAATAGCTCCGAAATACAGCAGCAAATTCTATCTTTAGATAGATACATTGCGGAAGTTGGCTATAATTTGGAACAGCACGAACACGTCCGCAGCGAAATGCGCCGATCGCAGTTTTGGATCGCGCGCGCCGAAAAATTGCGATCGGCAACTGTGCAGTACCCGCAAGTGCAGCAGCGGGTTAATGAAATTGCTAGTTCCATCGCAGTGCGCGATCAAGATTTGCAAGCTGTCAGCGCTCAAACTTCCGCGATGAACCAGCAATTGCAAGAACATCCCGATCCTACAGCCCGCATAAGTGCGATCGAACAGCAAATCAGTCGCCGCCGCCAGCAGTTAGACCAACATTTGGGAAGTCTCGGACGCCTCCAGCAGCAGCAGCAAAATTTGGAAAATCTGCAAGTTCAGCTAGTAGCTCAAAAAGAGCAAATGCAAGTTGCCAAACGCCAGCAGCGAGTTTATCAAGAGTTGGGTCAAGCCTTTGGTAAAAACGGCATTCAAGCTTTAATGATTGAAAATGTTTTGCCTCAACTCGAAGCTGAAACCAATCAGATATTGTCGAGATTGAGCGCAAATCAATTGCACGTTCAATTTATTACTCAGCGGGCGGCTGCTTCTAAAAAAGCAACTAAATTGATTGACACTTTAGACATTTTAATTGCTGATGCTCGCGGTACTCGCGCTTACGAAACTTACTCGGGCGGTGAAGCTTTTCGGATTAATTTTGCGATTCGGCTGGCGCTGGCGAGACTGCTGTCTCAGCGGGCGGGTACGGCTTTGCAAATGTTGATTATTGATGAGGGATTTGGGACTCAAGATGCGGAAGGGTGTGATCGGCTGATTGCTGCAATTAATGCGATCGCCTCCGACTTCGCCTGCATCCTCACTGTTACCCATATGCCCCACCTGAAAGAAGCTTTTCAAGCCAGAATTGAAGTAAGCAAAACTGCTCAGGGTTCTTGCATTAACTTGTCAATTTAAAAGGGTTGGCGAGCCGGATGGAAGGAGGAGAAGAAAAAAAGTTAAAAATATCAGTATTTTCACCTTCGGTTTTCTTTGCGCCTTCGGTATTTTCACCTTCTGTTATCTGGATAAGGATCGCGAATTAAATAACTTACAATTTTAATTGTTATTGTGGGATGGGCGTCCCGCGCGTCAAAAAAGGGCGGGCGGGACGCCCAACCCCTACTCCCCACAAACAACTTGTGTAAGTTATTTAATTCTCATTCCTAAGTGCCTAATGCCTTCGGTTGTACTACTTTCAAACCAGAAAGCAACTGTATGCCCGTGCGCCCAACCATAATGGAATCAGTCATTGCCAATCTAAAATCTAAAATCTAAAATGGTATTAGTCATCTCCCCCGTCGGCTTTTTTGGACTGCTGACTTTGTTAAAAAAGCTAAATTAAAAATAAGATTATAGAATAAGAATGGCTCAAGCTGTTTAGAATCTTTTATTCTTCTGTCCGCTCCTTCGGAGCGTGTATATTGCCACCGATGACAACAGACTCTTTCAACCTGTCTCTCCTAGAACGGGCGATCGCAGCATCGAGCAACAGCATCCTCATCGCGGATGCTCGCAAGCCTGACACACCTATTATCTACTGTAATCCTGCTTTTGAGAAACTGACCGGTTACAGTGCCGAAGAAGTTATTGGACGCAACTGCCGATTTTTGCAGGGTTCCGATACCGATCAGGCCGAATTAGACAAACTCCGCCGCAGTTTGCAAGCGGGAACGGAAATTCAGGTAGTTCTCAAAAATTATCGCAAAGACAAAACTCCTTTTTGGAACGAATTAATGGTTTCCCCAATCTTAGACAATGAGGGAAAATTAACTCATTTTATCGGAGTTCAGAACGATATTACCAAAAGAGTAGCAGCAGAAATAGCCAGGGAAGAAAGCGAAGAAAGATTGCGCGTCATCGCCAGTACGACTCCCGTTCCCATGTTAATTACCCGTCTAGAAAACAGCGTAATTTTGTATGCAAATCCGGCTCTTGGTGAAAGTTTAGGTTTGAGTTATGAACAACTTATTGGACGCCAAAAACTTGAACTTTATGCCAATATCAATGACCGCATTCACTTACTAGCATTAGTCAAACAAAACGGCTTTAGCGACAGCGAAGAAATCTGCCTCAAAAAAGCAAATGGCAGTTTTTTTTGGGTAAAAATGTCGATGCGAGCGATTAATTTTAATGGCGAAGCCGCAATTTTATCGGCATTTTACGATATTACCGATCGCGTAGAAGCAGAAACAGCACTACGGCAAAGCGAAGCGAGATTTCAAAAGCTAGCCGCCAACGTTCCCGGGATGATTTATCAATTTCAGTTAGCAGCAGACGGCACTGTGTCATTCCCCTACGTCAGTTCCGGCTGTCGGGAACTCTGGGAATTAGAACCAGAGGTACTCCAAAATTCAGCGATTCCCGCGATCGAAATTATTCATCCAGACGATGCGCCCAGCTTCCACGAATCTGTTGCGAGCTCAGCTAAAACTTTAGAGCCTTGGCGGTGGGAAGGCAGGTTCGTTTTCCCGGGCGATCGAATTAAGTGGATTAGCGGGGCTTCCCGACCCGAACCGGGCGAAAAAGGTGACATTATTTGGGACGGCTTGTTGATTGACATTAGCGATCGCAAACTTGCAGAATCAGCACTGCGGCAAAGCGAAGCCAGATTCCAAAAAATGGCCGCCAACGTGCCGGGAATGATTTATCAATACTTGCTGCATTCCGACGGTTCCGATGAATTCATTTATGTGAGTTCTGGCTGTTTGGAACTCTACGAATTAGAGCCTGAAAAAATTCAAGCAAACTCCGGTTTAATGTGGTCAATGGTGCATCCCGAAGACCTAAAAGTCCTTTTAGAATCAATCGCAATTTCCGGCCAAACTTTAAAACCTTGGATATATGAAGGGCGGATCGTAACGCCATCGGGAAAACTGAAATGGATTCGCGGCATCGCTCGCCCTGAACTGCAACCGGGGGGCGATATACTGTGGGAAGGGGTGACAATCGACATCAGCGATCGCAAGCTAGCAGAAATCGCCCTCAGCGAGTCAAAAATCGCCCTACAACAAGCCAATCAAGAACTTGAAAAGCGCGTCCTAGAACGCACGGAAGCCTTGGAAACCTCCCAAAAAATGCTGTGGTTGGTAATCAATAACATCCCTCAGTTAATCGCCTGGAAAGATCGAGATTTAGTTTACTTGGGAGGCAACAAAAACTTTGCCAAAGTCGCAGGTTTCAATCACCCCAGTGAAATCGCTGGTCTCACCGACTTCGATATGCCCTGGAAGCCGGAAGAAACAGAAGTTTTTCAAGTCGGCGACCGCCGCATCATGGCAACCAACACCGCAGAATATCACATCATAGAATCCAAAATGCAAGCCGATGGCACCCAGTGCTGTCTGGATACAAATAAAATACCTTTACACGACAATTCCGGCAATGTTGTCGGCATTTTGTCTACGTTTGAAGACATCACAGATAGGCTTTCCCTAGCAGCTCAAGTTCGGGCCAGCGAGGAACTATTTCGCACAATTTTTGAAGATGCACCCATCGCTATCTACTTAGCTAATTTAGACGATAACAAGTTAGTTCGAGTCAATAAAACTTACTGCGAAATGCTGGGATATACCGCAGCAGAATTGCTCGCCAAAACATTTATAGAACTTGGGCATCCCGACGATTATCCAAAAAATCTCCAAGTTGCTGATTCTCTTGAGCGGGGAGAAATTACTCACTATCAAATCGAACTCCGCCAGATTACCGCTATCGGTAAAATTGTTTGGGTAAACGTGACAGCTACTTTGATTCGAGACGGCGAAGGAAAACCTATTTACAACTTAGGGATGATTGAAAATATAACGAACCGCAAAATTTCCGCCGCCGCACTCCAAGCTTCCGAATCTCAATTAAGAAAACAAGCTGCCCAATTGCAAGAAGCCTACGAACAACTACAAAATGCTCAAATCCAATTAGTTCAATCCGAAAAAATGTCGAGTCTCGGTCAGATGGTGGCTGGGATTGCCCACGAAATCAACAATCCCGCAACTTTTATTAACGGCAATATTTCTCACACTGACAACTATTTTCACGATTTAGTTGAACTGTTAACTCTCTACCAGGAACACTACCCGTCCCCAGTGCCTCAGATTGCTAGAAAAATTAAGGACTTAGAGTTAGATTTTCTGAAGGAAGACTTGCCAAAAATGCTAAATTCCATGAGATTAGGAATAGAAAGAATCAGTAAGATTGTGTTGTCACTGCGGAACTTTTCGCGACTGGATGAATCAGAAATGAAGTTGGTAGACGTTCATGAAGGAATTGACAGTACACTGTTAATATTGCAGCACAGATTGCATCATGCAAATATAAAAAGCCGGATTGAAATTATTAAAGAATACGGAAAAACATCCAAAATTTACTGTTGTCCGGGGCAGTTAAACCAGGTATTTCTAAATATTATCAGCAATGGGATCGATGCTCTAGAAAACCAACCGCAACCTCGGACGATAGTGATTCGCACCCTCATGAAAAAAGCTGGTCTGAAAAGCCACAGTAAAAACCAGCTCAGTGATGGCGATCGCATTGTAATTTGCATCGCCGACAGTGGCCCGGGAATGAGCGAAGACGTTCGCAAGCGGCTATTTGACCCGTTCTTCACCACCAAGCCCGTAGGGGCTGGAACCGGCTTAGGATTATCCATCAGCCATCAGATTGTGGTAGAAAAACATAAGGGAAGTCTGCGGTGCATCTCAGCGCCCGGACAGGGAGCGGAATTCTGGATTGAAATCCCCTGCTGAGCGATCGTCCATTAATCTAAAAGTTTAAATATCTAACTTTTAATTCCCAATTGCCGTCGGTGCTTGAGTTATCAGCGTTTTGAATTAACGGCACTCAGAGGCCGAAATAAATCGCACTCAGCGGTGTGCTAATCTGCTGCCCTTATTCGCTAGGCAATTATGCTGAAAAAACTACCTTTATCCAGGTCTCGCTATATGCCAGCCGGGTTGACGCTGGCTTTGGGTGTCGGGCTGTCGATCCTGGCATTCGCCTTGGTTTGGGACTGGGAAGACAATCGCCGCGACTACGAAATGCAGCGTCGCATCGACGATATTTCGATCAGCATCGAACGCCAGCTCAACTCCGACTTAGATACTGTTCTCGCCCTCAGCGACTACATGAAAGCCTTCAGCGCCGTCGAGCGTTCCTCTTTTGCCCGGTTTGTCGCCCGGCCCCTATCCGTCCACCCCAGCCTGCAACTCTTGGCTTGGGCCCCCCGCGTCGCCAATTCGCAGCGGCGCAACTACGAAACCAAAGCTAGAACCGAAACAGAGCCCAGCTTCGAGATTACAGAGCGCGGCCCGCGAGGAGAACTCCGCAAGGGCCTCCAGCGTTCTGAATACTTCCCGGCTTTCTACGTCGAACCACCAGCCGGAAACGAGACAGTATTAGGCTTTGACCTCGCCTCCCACCCAGAAATCCGCACCGCGATCGATCGAGGGCGAGATACTGGAGAAATGATTGTCACCAACTACGTCGGCCTAACTCAGGGCAATTCCTCGGAACTAGGTCTTTTGGCCATTGTTCCTATTTACGAAAACAGCAGTAAACCCACTACCCTGGAATCCCGTCGCCAACTGCTACAAGGATTTGTTCTGGGTGTATTTCGAGGCAAAGATATTTTCCAAACCTCTTTAAAAGGACGCAATACCGACTACCTCAATATTTATCTCGCCAGCGAGGCCCCAGACAAGCAAGAAGCAGCGTCGCTGTTACCGCAAAGGGGCAACCCGGTTCTCAAAAATCTGCCTGCTGATGGCAAAATTCAGCAATTTGCGGTGCTGTTCCAATCCGCCAGCCCACAAGTGCTTCCAGCATCAGCCGCTGTGGAACGAGCCCTCAAGCTAAACTGTCCGATTCTTGACAATCCAGGCCCTAACTATACAGCTTGCAAAAGGCGGCTGAAAATTAGTGGCCGCCAGTGGTCTATGTACGTGTCGGCAACGCCGGAAATTCGCAGGACTCGCAAGCACTGGCGCTCTTGGGGAACTCTGACGATGGGGATGCTGTGGACTCTGATTCCGGTGACATATATGCTGACAGCTTTGAGCCGCACCGCCCAAATCGAAAAGCTAGCCGGAGAAAGAATTCGCCAAGCCGAACAGTTGCAGGCTGCTTACCTACAGTTGGAACTCGAACAAGCTAAATCCGAGCAACTGCTGCTGAACGTTTTGCCGGCAGCGATCGCCCTGCGTTTGAAGGACAATGAACACAATATCGCCGAAAGTTTTGCGGAAGTAACTGTGATGTTTGCCGACATTGTGGGGTTTACAGAGCTTTCGTCGAGAATTTCAGCGACTGCAGTGGTGAAAGTGCTCAACGATATTTTTTCGGCTTTTGACCACTTGGCCGATCGCCACGGTTTGGAGAAAATTAAGACTATTGGTGACGCTTACATGGTTGTCGGCGGTTTGCCTACGCAGCGAGAGGATCATGCAGAGGCGGTGGCGAATATGGCGATCGATATGCTGCACGAAATTCGGCTCCTGAGTTTAGAGCATTCGGAACCTTTCAGCATTCGGATCGGGATTAGCAGTGGCCCTGTCGTTGCCGGCGTCATCGGCTTAAAAAAGTTTATTTACGACCTCTGGGGCGACACAGTAAATATTGCTTCGCGCATGGAATCCCACGGGATTACCGGCTGCATTCAAGTCACCGCCGAAACCTACGAGCTCTTAAAGAATAAATATACTTTTCAGAAGCGAGGCGCTATTCAAATCAAGGGAAAAGGATACATGGTTACTTATTTGCTGACGGGGAAAAAAGATTATTGACCCAGCCCAAAAACGGATACAAGGCTGCGACTCCCCGATCGACTAAGACTTTCGCTCGCAAAGCGAAAATAGTGTAAGCTCAAGGTATTCTATCACGCCTGCACCAACTCAGGAAAAACCATGACGACGCTGCTAATTCAAACCGAAAGCGTCCCACTGACGGTCAATTTCCCTGCGATCCAATCGATGACTGTTGAACAGTTCTATGAATTCTGTCTAGTTAATCGCGAGTTGAGAATTGAGCGTACTGCCAGTGGGGAAGTTATCATTATGTCACCCGCCTTTTCAGATACAGGGAATCGAAACATTAAAATTGCTCAGCAACTTGCAAACTGGGCAGAAGAAGATGGCACAGGTGAAACGTTTGACTCCAGTGCAGGCTTTACCTTGCCGAATGGAGCAACCCGCTCCCCCGATGCCTCATGGATTAAACTAGAGCACTGGAATGCCTTAACTGAAGAACAAAAAGCCTCATTCGCGCCGATTTGTCCAGAATTTGTGATTGAATTGCGGTCTGCTAGTGACACTCTCAAGGGACTGCAAAACAAGATGCAAGAATATATTGACAACGGTGTATCGCTCGGCTTTTTGCTCGATCACAAAAACAGAAAAGTCTATATCTACCGTCCCGATCGCGAACCTGAAATCTTAGATAATCCTGAAACAGTCAGCGCAGCTCCAGAGTTACCGGGATTTGTCTTGCGGATGGCAAAAATCTGGTGATTTAGATCGTTACACCATACTCAAAGACCTCAATTCATCAGTCATTTCAAAATTCGCCGTCACGCTTTGCACATCATCCAAATCTTCCAGTGCATCCATTAACTTAAGGAGCGATCGAGCTTTTTCAGGAGTGTCTATTTCTACTGTATTGCTGGGAATCCAGCGATTTTCCGAGTGCAAAAATGCAAAATTATTTTGTTTCAAATGACACTCCCCGCTCTTTCATAGACTGGCATTCTTGGTTCATAGATACCTTATTTTTTAGCTCGAATCACTAAATCAATTAACTGTTCTCTTCCCCAGAGTTGTACCCCATTCGCTTGAGCCAGTTTATGAGCATTGGATGTAAACATACTGTTTGTAATAACGATCGCATCTTGCGCCCCGTAATACTTAACCGCACTAACCACTTCTTGCACGGCGGAATTTCCCACTTTTCCTTGATAGCGTTTTGCCTGGACAACGGTTTTCTTGCGGGCTTTAGAGAGAATCAAGTCCGCACCAAAATCCCCCGTTTTGGGTGTCATTTCGACCCCATAACCGAGATTGCGGAAACAGCAGGCTAAAAATTCCTCAAACTCTTCTCCCGTCATGCGATCGACCTGATCGATTAAATACCCAATCTCTGCCACTTCTAACCGCGTAGAACCTGCTAAAATCTGCTTGAATTTTTTCAGCAGAATTGCACTCAACTTAGTAGAAGGAGAATGAGAAGATAAGGGGGGAGCTTGTGATTCAGTATCTATTAAATTCGCAATCTTTTGCACGTCTAAGCGCCCAGCAACTTTTATGATTTTTTGGAAATTTTGCAGCATACTCGAACTCAACTTATTAGTAGAAGGAGAATCAGAAGATAAAGAGGGAATTTGTGATTCAGCTTGAACTTCAGTTTGTGCTTCAGTGGGTGGCGGTACCGCATCCTCGATCGAAGTTGGCTGGGCTGGCTTTTGAGCTTGCTTTCTTTTGCTCAAAACAGCCCGTTGAATTGTCAGCAAAATTCTCCCCTCTTGTTCATTAATTTCACCGTCAGCCTCGATCATCTCAGTGCATCGCTTTAAAAGTGGTTCGGCAAAGTCAAGTTCAAGTTGTTCGAGTAAAATATCCAACTTGGGAAGCAATTTAGACTTATTTGTCACAGCTTCAATCTCAGCTAAAGTCCTGGGATTTAAATTCGCCGCTTGTAATTGGGGTAATAACTCATCCCATCGGGTGAATTTTTGGCTGGTATAGACGACATAGACCAAAATCCAATCCATCACCGTTTCTTGTGCGATCGCTTTCTCTAAATATTGCTCACTTTCCGCTTGCAATACCTCTCGTAAATCTTCCAGCTTAGTTTCGATTTGCGAGGAATCGAGATGCGCTTCATAAAACCGACAAGCACCGTATCCCAGCGCGTAAATCATTGCTGCACTGGCGCTAGCATTAATCACCGCACCCGCCAAGGGAATATTGCTGACAAGCGTAACTCCAGCTTCGATAGCTAAATTGCTACCCAAGGATAAACCAAAAATAGCGACAACTTCTGCTTTGCGATCACTCGATCGCAAATCCATGCCATAGGCGGCAGCAATTTGATAAACCAACTCGGCAGATAAGGCTGTCATTGCCGCTAAATCCATGCCAGCCAACGCCAAAGCCACGCCGGGGACTAAACTGCTAGCCAAGCCAGTTCCTGCCGCTAGCAAGGCTTTTTCCACCATCAAGTGATGTGCAATCTCTTTGGGTTTCTCGTGAGGATATTGGCGCTGTAACTCTCGAACTTGCGCCTCAGCAGATACGACATCAACAGTATCGATGGCATTAACTAACCAGTCGATTTTGAACTTTTCAGTCAGTTTTTTCAGGATAGGACTCTGGGAAATCCAACCGAGGGCTGAACCAAAAAAATTGGGAACTTGCATTGCTGCACTTCCGGCACTCGCCGCCGCACTCCCTACCGCACTCGCAGTATTAACAAAAATTGCACTTCCGGCACTGCCTGCTGCATTCCCTACCGCACTCGCCGTATCAACAATCGCACTTCCAGCACTCGCCGCCACACTCCCTACTGCACTCGCCGTATCAACAATCGCACTTCCAGCACTGCCTGCGGCATTCCCTACCGCACTCGCCGTATCAACAATCGCACTTCCAGCACTCGCCGCTGCATTCCCCACCGCACTCGCGCTTGCAGAGACGGCTCCGAACACGGAACCGAACCAATTGGATTTACCCCCTGGTTCAGCCTGCACCTCCGATTTGGCTCGATCCTTGGTTTCTGATACTTCGGTTGCTGAGAGAACTTCTTGTGAGTGGGTGCTGTCTATTTTGCTTTCGTTGTTATCTAGCATGGCTTTACTGTGGGTTGAGATTTTCAATGCAGCTTTTTCAGCAAGGCGTTGGATTGACACTCGCCTCTCGCGTACAGATAGGGATTCGTTTCCTGGTAATAGTTTAGCGCGATCGTCCTGCTGGCGAGTTCTCGTCTTTTGCAGTGCCAGCCGGAGGCTCCCGATCCCTCATCTTTAAAGCATTAAACCATGATCGAAGACATTAATTCATCGGTCATTTCAAAATTCGCCGTCACACTTTGCACGTCGTCCAAATCTTCCAGTGCATCCATTAACTTCAAGAGCGATCGAGCTTTTTCAGGAGTGTCTATTTCCACTGTATTGCTCGGAATCCAGCGATTTTCCGACTGCAAAACAGCAAACTTTTTTTGTTTCAAAACATCAGCCAGTTGTTCCAAATGAGCCACACTTGTAAATACCTCTGCACCTTCAGTATCCTCATCAATTAATATCAAATCATAAGATTCCGCAGCCGCCTCTAGCGACGCTTCAAACAATTGTTCCTCATCAATCGGGCCGCGTACCGTACAAACTCCTTTGTGGTCAAACATCCAGCCCACACAACCAGTTTCGCCCAAGTTGCCGCCATTTTTAGTAAAAGCTTCTCGCAAATCAGCCGCCGTGCGGTTGCGATTGTCTGTCAGCGCTTCAATCAGAATAGCAACCCCGCCAACGCCGTAACCTTCGTAGCGAATAGCTTCTAAATCCGAACTCCCCCCCGCCAAGCCGGCACCTTTGGCGATCGCCCTTTCTATGTTTTCATTAGGAATATCCGCCGCCTTGGCTTTTTCAATAGCCGTCCGCAGTTGAAAATTCCCAGCGGGATCGGGTACTCCGCTGCGGGCCGCGACAATAATTTCGCGAGATATTCGAGCAAAAACCTTGCCTTTAACGGCATCAACTCTAGCTTTTTGGCGTTTAATATTCGCCCACTTACTGTGTCCAGCCATACCTATTTAAGATTTTCGATTTAAAATGTGCGATCGAGATTAAACAATAACACCCTGATTCGGACTAATCAGATGAACGTAGGGTGCACCTCGGCGCACCTTACACACATAGCATAAAATGCGATTTTTGGCACGAATCTCAAGTTTAATTAAACCGGATAACGGCTTCAGAGTCAGTCAGGTGAGAAGTATCGCCATTAAGTGCGATCGACCATCCTGCATCTTGTCGCACCACTTTCACCAAACAGCATAGAGAAGCATTAATTTCCGTTTCCGCACCGCCCGCCAGCCCGATCGCAGTTCCTAAAACCGACGCACCGTGACCTACTAATAACATATCTTCGGGAAACTCAGCCGCGAGGCGTTTAGCAGTTTCCCCCGCCCTTTTGAAACAAGCTTCCACGGTTTCCGGATAATTAGCAATACCGCCTTTGTAGGAAGCATCAATCCTGGGAAAACGCCTGCACAAAGCTTCGACAGACTCAGTTTCCGGCATTTCTGTCATCCATTCAGGATTCAGCCATTCGCACAGTCCCCACTCTAGTTTAATTGACAAATCGAGAGCTTCTGCCGCGTGATTTGCTGTTTGGACAGTACGCAGAAAAGGGGAAGCGAAAATATGAGAAATTCCTTCTCCTTTGAGGCGATTGGCGAGTTGTTTAGCTTGAACGTGACCGTCTTCGGAAAGGTGGGGATCGTAGCGGTGTTCTGCTGTGAGAAACCAGTCGGGGGTAACAAAGTCGATGCGGTTTCCGTGTCGTGCGATCCAGACTGTTTGCGGCATGAGTTGGTTTTAGTGTGGCTTCTAGGTGCAATATTATATCAAAGTTTGTTGATTTGATGGCTCTCCTGAACTTATGGTTATAAGTTTATCTAATCACAAAAGCAAGCTAATACGCGATTCCTAAAATTATTAAAA
>NZ_JAUBQW010000040.1:0-46157 GCF_036701485.1 Microcoleus sp. Pol11C3
TCTATTTTCAGCGCGGCTTCTTGGCTCTATCCTTTATGCAGCAAGCATTATAGGTACGTTGTCACCCGCTAAGGCTAGAAAGAAACCGGGTTTCTGCAATAATTTTGGCATCCTCATCGAGACTTGGTGAAGAAACCCGGTTTCTCACTCCCAATGGGAACCAATTATTAAAGTTTAGGGTTTCTTTTTGGGAGATTTGGGAGGTTGGGGAGATTTTAAGATTTTGTCAGCGACCATTTTGTCAGCAATTAAATCGCCGATAATTCTAGCACCGTGGGAAGTAAAGTGCACGCCATCATTAGTTTTGACATATCCTCGCTTCCCGGATTTGTCCGCAACTATAGGAACCAATTTTCCGGCATTTGCAAAAGTGTCCCAAGTAGAAATAAATTCGAGTTTGGCTGATGAATTGCTGGCATTTTTATAAATATCGTTCATAATGGGAAAAGCTTTGAGATACAAAGATTTATTAGGTATGGATTGACCGATCCAATACACTTTTCTCACGGATGACGAATCCAGTAACTTGGCGTATCTTTCAACTCTTTCTTGATAAGCTTTTTGCCATTCTTTCGTCATAACAACCCGGCCTTTTCCTTGAAAATCAATAATATTTTGAGGGTCATTGGCTCCGAACAAAACTATTACTACATCCGGCTGGTAATTATTAAGAATTTGGCGAGTTCTGGCATACCAGTCATAATAATCTATCCGATTTAATCCGGTCGATACCTTGTAGTCAATTTTCGTATCGGCGATATTGTATTTTTTCTTAAGAGTGTACTGGAGTTGAATTCCTAAGTCGAACATTACGGAATCTCCAATAAATAAAAATCTGCGATAAGGTATGGTCAGTTTAGGTTTAGCTGGGGTTTGTTTTTTAGCCTTAGCCGGCTTTGGGGGTTCAACGGCCGCTTTTTTTTCGGTTTGGACAGGCGGAATTTCTGGTTCTTTGGGGAGGCTATCGAAGTTAATATCTTTAATTTTGCTCCAAAAATCTTGTTCGGATTTTCGGAAACCGTCTATTTCGATATGGCCCGCGGCTTGTTTAATTTCGGGACTGGCGAAAGGAGTTGAAGCAAAGCTTTTTAGAAATAATGATAAGTTTGAAAATATTAAAGTCAGAATTACCGAAGTAACAATCAGCAAAAATTCCCGGTCTTTCATATTCTTAGAAATTAAAGTAAATAAAAGGCGGAACGGTACTCGGTCCCAACATCAAGATAGTATACACGAGCAGCGAAACTAAGACAACCCGAAAGAAAATGTTTTTTAGTGACAAGACGGTTTGCAATAGTTGGGAGATACGATCGCCCCACAAGTTGATCGCGCCAATGACGGCAATTACTAAATACAATTGCCAAAAGTTAAATTGAAAAGTTGCGACGGCAGGATAGACAATTCCTTCAAAAAAACTGACCGCAGTTTCCCAGTTGGGAGTGCCGAAAAATACCCAGCTACAAGTAACAAAACTAAATGTTAACAGCCAACTGCAAAATTTAGCAAATCTGGGAAAGGCATAGTCTAATTTAAAGTGGATAACTTGGGGGAGATCTTTACATAAATGGTTGACAATTAATCCTAAACCGTGAATTGCTCCCCAGAAAATAAAGTTTAAACCTGCGCCGTGCCACAATCCACCGATCGCCATTGTTAAAAATAGATTTAGGTACTTCCTCAACTTGCCGTATTTGTTGCCACCTAACGGAAAATAAACGTAATCCCTCAACCACTCGGAAAGACTGATGTGCCACCTTTTCCAAAATTCTTGCAAGCTGAGCGATCGGTATGGCATATTAAAGTTGGCAATGGGTTTGAAACCCAGCAAACAGGAGATACCGTTGGCTAAATCCGAATAGCCGCTGAAATCTACGTAAATTAAACAGGAATAGGAAATTGCCGCGAGGATTAAATCGATGCTGCTGTACTGCTGGGGGACTTTGAATGGCAAGTCAGTGAAGTTAAACAAAAAGCTCGCTAAAGTATATTTTTTAAACAGTCCCGACAAAATCAAAACTATAACTTCTTCGATTTGATAGTCGTATTTGTTCGGTGAATTTAGCTGCAAGTAAAATTCGCGAGCTCGGGAGATTGGCCCGGAGGCAATTTGGGGAAAATAGGTAATGTATGCGGCGTAATCTACAAATTTAGGACAGGGTATTTTTTGCTGGTAGCAGTCGATTAAATGGGAAATCATTCTAAAAGTGTAGAACGACACGCCGACGGGGGCGATTATTTGCAAAACTTGAAAGTTGGCTGGAATTTGTAGCTGGTTCAGTACCTCAAATAAAGAAGTTACAAAGAAGTTGCAATATTTAAAGATGCCGAGAGTGGCAATGTTGAAAATTAGGCCGGAGATTAAAGCGAGTTTTTTATATTTACCGTTGCCGGAAGCCCGAAGAATGATATAATTGTATGCTGTACATAAAACGAGAATTAATAGAAAGTCGAAACTCCAAAAGGAATAAAATAATAAACTCGAAACTAACAAGACAATTTTATACAAATCGACCTGAGGTTTTACCGAGACGATCGCGCTAAAAATAATTAGGAAAAAAACTAAAAATTGGTAAGTGGGAAATAACATAAATCTCAGCCGAGAAAAAATCTTGTTGCGGGCAATATTTTTATAAGTACAGCCAGCCAACCTATCCCGAAGGGAATCGCCAGAGTCGGTCTGACCGCACCAAATTTCGGCGTGGATTGCGGACTGTAAGCTTTTGCAAGAGGTCAATTATTTCACAACTTCCGCCCTAGTTAACCGCACTCATAGATTCATAATCCTGTTTAAAGATTATGATGGTTGTGAGACGATGTATTAACGGATAACAACAGGCATCCCCTTGATTGCGAGGAACCAACGTGCAGCCAACAGACCCTAGCAAATTTACAGATCAAGCCTGGGAAGCCATTGTCAAATCCCAGGATGTAGCCCGCCGCTTTGCCAATCAGCAGCTAGAGGTTGAACATTTAGCGATCGCCATTCTTGAACAGCTTGGCTTAGCAAACACCATTTTCAGCTTGGCTGGGGTAGATGTCACCCGCTTGGCCCAGCAGTTAGATGCTTTTGCCAAACGACAGCCCAGAGTTGCCAACGCTGACCAACTATACCTCGGCCGCGGCTTAGAAGTGATGTTAGATGTTGCCGAGGCCACCAGAGCGACTTGGCAAGATAATTTTATCGCGGTTGAACATTTATTAATTGGCTTAGTAGAAGACGAACGAGTCGGCCGCAGGTTGCTGACAAAAGGCGACGGCCCGCCGGGTCGCCCCGGTTACGATCGCAAACCCCCAGCCGGTACGATCGATCGACCAAAACTCGAAGAAGCAATCAAATCTTTCCGCGCCACTGCTAAAGCCCAAGAAAAAAATTCCGAAACGGGGAAAGCCAGCCGCAGCAACGCTAAAGCCCAAGATCAAGATGGCGAAGCTAACTCCGACGCCCTCAGCAAGTACGGCCGCGATTTGACAGAAGCCGCCAAAGCCGGCAAACTCGACCCAGTAATCGGCCGCGACGAGGAAATCCGCCGCGTGGTACAAGTTCTTTCCCGCCGCCAAAAAAACAATCCGGTGTTAATTGGCGATCCCGGAGTCGGAAAAACTGCGATCGCCGAAGGTTTAGCCCAGCGAATTGTCAACGGCGACGTACCGGAATCTTTGAAAAATCGCCAGCTATTTAGCCTCGACATGGGCAGTTTAATTGCTGGGGCAAAATTCCGGGGTGAATTTGAAGAACGATTGCGGTCTGTTCTGCGGGAAGTCATCGATTCGGACGGGCAAATTGTCCTATTTATTGACGAATTGCATACCGTTGTCGGCACTGGCGGCGGTGGCAGTTCCGGTTCGGGAATGGATGCGGGAAATTTGTTAAAACCAATGTTGGCCAGAGGTGAATTGCGCTGCATCGGCGCTACAACTCTCGACGAATTCCGCAAGCATATCGAAAAAGATCCTGCCTTAGAACGCCGATTTCAACAAGTATTTGTCGGCGAACCCAGCGTTGAAGATACTGTTTCGATTTTGCGCGGATTGAAAGACCGTTACGAACGCCACCACGGGGTAAAAATTACTGATTCGGCCCTGGTAGCTGCTGCAACTCTGTCTTTCCGCTATATTTCCGATCGCTTTTTGCCGGACAAGGCGATCGACCTCGTAGATGAAGCGGCCGCCCACTTGAAAATGGAGATCACCTCTAAACCTGTGGAATTGGAAGGCATCGACCGCCGGGTGATGCAGTTGGAAATGGAAAAATTGTCGATCGAAGGCGAAGGAAAAGGCGCTCAAGCCCCTGGGATAGGCTTCCGCGTCGAACGCATCACATCTGAGATTGACATTTTAAAAGCTAAGCAAGAAAAATTGTCCTCTCAGTGGTTGGGCGAAAAGCAGTTGTTGGATGCAATCAATAAATTGAAAGCAGAAGAAGACCAACTGCGAGTCCAAATCGAACAAGCAGAAAGGGCTTACGATTTGAATAAAGCCGCACAGTTAAAGTACGGCAAGTTGGAAACTGCGGTGCGCGATCGGGAAGCGAAAGAAGCGGAACTTTTGAAACAGCAAGCTCAAGGTTCTTCCCTGCTGCGCGAAAAAGTTACTGAGGGCGATATTGCCGAAATAGTCGCTAAATGGACGGGCATTCCGGTTAACCGATTGTTAGAATCCGAACGCCAAAAACTGCTGCAATTGGAAAAACACTTGCACCAAAAAGTCATCGGTCAAGAGGAAGCTGTAACAGCCGTGGCAGCGGCAATTCGGCGCGCTAGGGCGGGGATGAAAGACCCCGGGAGGCCGATCGGCTCTTTCTTGTTTATGGGCCCGACAGGCGTCGGAAAAACTGAGTTAGCGCGGGCGTTGGCGGAGTTTTTGTTTGACAGCGATGATGCGATTATCCGTATCGATATGTCGGAATACATGGAGAAGCAAAACGTCTCTCGGTTAGTAGGAGCTCCCCCGGGATACGTCGGTTACGACGAAGGCGGACAACTTTCCGAAGCAGTGCGGAGACGCCCTTATTCGGTGGTGCTATTTGACGAAGTGGAAAAGGCACACCCGGATATATTTAACATTTTGTTGCAAGTGTTGGATGACGGCAGAATTACCGATTCTCAAGGTCGAGTGGTTGACTTTAAAAATACCGTAATTGTGATGACTAGCAATATCGGCAGCGACCACATTTTAGACGTGTTTACTAAGAAGGAAAAAACCGTCAAAAAACCTGCTACTCGGAAGCATGAAACGAAAGATTTGTCAAGTCAAAAGACAGATTATAAAGTGGCTGCCGATGGTACTGTCGAGGTGTCAGCCCAGCGAGTTGATGTTGATACTGTAACCAAGAATGAAAACAAGAGTGAGAATGAAGAAAATTTATTAACTCAAGAACGGGAGACAGATCAAGAGTACGAACAGATGTTAAAACGGGTGATGACAGCGCTGCGATCGCACTTCCGGCCCGAATTTCTCAATCGGGTGGACGAGATAATTTTGTTCCACACTTTGAGCAAGATCGAATTGCGGCAAATAGTCAGCATTCAAGTGAAGCGGATCGAGCGTTTGTTGGCCGAGCAAAAAATTACTTTGGAACTGTCGGATGCGGCGAAAAACCATATCACAGATGTTGGTTACGACCCGGTTTACGGCGCTCGTCCCTTGAAACGTGCCATCCAGCGGGAACTGGAAAACCCGCTGGCAAACAAGATTCTGGAAAATGCGTTTGTTGAGGGCGATACAATTGCGATCGACTGTGAAAATAACACTTTGCAATTTCGCAAAAAAGATTCTCGCCCAGCGCTGGTAGGTAAGAGTTTGTAGTTGCGTTAGAAACAGGCTTCCCGGCCTGTTTCACCAAAAATTAATCTTCTTTTGTCCCAGAAAGCCTGGTAGTTTAAAATCATGAAACAACTAACTAGAATCACTCTGAATCCAGAAGTAATGGGAGGAAAACCCTGCATTCGCGGCTTGCGAGTCACGGTGGGTACTATAGTCGGACTGATGGCATCGGGACACTTACCGTCAGGCATTTTGCAGGCTTATCCCTACCTGGAAGAAGCAGATATATATGAAGCGCTTGCCTATGCAGCGTGGCGAGTTGAAGAAGTAGAAATTCCTCTCAAAATAGCGTGAAAATTTTGATTGATATGAACCTGTAACCTGAATGGACTGTCGTATTTACTAAATACGGAATAGAGTCTCTTCATTGGTCTACAGTCGGCGATCCTCGTGCCACAGATCGCGTTATTATGGAAGGGGCGCGAGTAAATGACTATGCCGTATTCACTCATGATTTAGATTTTGGCGCACTGCTAGCCGCAACCCAAGCTGATGCTCCCAGTGTCATTCAAGTCCGTATTCAAGACGTGCTGCCTGCTAATATAGAGAGTTTGATTGTGGAAGTGTTCCATCAATTTAAGCCACAAATTGAGTCGGGGGCGTTCATTTCTGTGGATGAAACGCGCTCTAGGGTGAGAATTTTGCCGATTACACTTCGATAATTATTTATGGCCTGTTCTACAAAAATTAATCTGCTTGTGGAACAGGTCAGAAAGCCTGTTATTAAAAAATTAGGAACAGGCTTTCTGGTCTGTTCCACAAACAATCAATTTTCGTGTGGAACAGGCCAGAAAGCCTGTTATTAAAAATGGTGAACTATGTCAAGAATTAGAGATGGTGCGGCTACCATAGGCATCCATGCTGTAGGCAGGAACGCGAACGCTGTAATCCATCTCTGTTGCTGTGATTGCTACAGCCAATTTTTCAAAAGATTCATCGTTCCAATTGCGCTCGTGGATGGGCTTTGACTGTTCGCCCAGGAAATATGCTTGAGTGCCAATCACTGAGGCGGCGACCCAACCGACGATTAAAAGAGCGATTACAATAGCCATATTTGCTTTTTCCTTAACTTTTGTTGCTTTATGTAAACTAATGTAACGAAAATTAGTAATCAACGTCAAGGTACTGTAATGTCGTGGCAACCGTCCGGCAGGTAGTAAATACCGCACCTTTGACGGAAGCGGGAGAGGGGAAGAAGGAGACAGAGCGAGAGTATGTAGGGTGGGCACTACCGCGCATCGGTAGCTAGCACAGTACCCGGATTGTGAACTGTATCCGAAATAGCAAAACAGATTGTGGATTTTTAATCGTTAAGAACTTATAAGTTTTGCGTTAATAAATTACGATTAAAACTCTGCGGCTCGTATGAGGAATTGCGGCAAAATTATGAGTTATGATTTATCGGTTTGGATGGGAACTAACAAATCCCAATCACCAAATTTTAAGTACAAATTACCAATGACCAATTATCGCTACAAATCATGCCCAACTCAATGTTAAATGACGACCCGTTGTGGTTCAAAGACGCGATTATTTACGAAGTACCAGTTCGGGCTTTTGCCGACAGCAATGCAGACGGCATTGGCGACTTTAGAGGACTGACAGAAAAACTGGATTACCTGCAAAACTTGGGAGTAACAGCAATTTGGGTACTGCCATTTTTTCCCTCGCCGCTCCGAGACGACGGCTATGATACATCTCACTATACTACGGTCAACCCGATTTACGGCACATTAGAGGATTTTAAAGACCTTTTAGAAGCAGCGCACGAGCGGGGAATTCGAGTCATTATTGAGTTAATTGTCAACCACACTTCCGATCAGCACGCTTGGTTTCAGCGAGCGCGCCGCGCCCCGAAAGGCAGTAACGAAAGAGATTTTTATGTGTGGAGCGACACGCCGGAAAAATATCAAGATGCTCGGATTATTTTCAAAGATTTTGAAACCTCTAATTGGGCTTGGGATGCGGTAGCAAAAGCTTATTACTGGCACCGTTTTTATTCCCACCAACCCGATTTGAATTACGACAATCCCGCCGTCCGCCAAGCCATCTTAGATGTGGTAGATTTCTGGTTGGCGCTGGGAGTAGACGGACTGCGGATGGATGCGGTGCCTTACCTGTACGAGCGCGAAGGTACTAACTGCGAAAACCTGCCAGAAACTCACGTATTCCTCAAGCAATTGCGGCAGCACGTAGATGAGAAATTCCCGAACCGGATGCTGCTTGCTGAGGCGAATCAGTGGCCGGAGGATGCGGTTGAATATTACGCTGCTGGCGATGAATGTCACATGAACTTTCATTTTCCGCTGATGCCGCGTTTATTTATGGCTTTGCACATGGAAGATAGCTTCCCAATTAGCGACATTCTCCAGCAAACTCCACATATTCCCAATAATTGTCAGTGGGCCTTATTTTTGCGGAATCACGATGAATTGACGCTGGAAATGGTGAGTGATGAAGACCGAGATTATATGTATCGGGTTTACGCTCAAGACACTCAGGCGAGAATTAATTTGGGCATCCGCCGCCGCTTGGCTCCTTTGATGGGAAATAACCGCCGCCGCATCGAGTTGATGAATGCTTTGCTGCTGTCTCTTCCGGGTACGCCGGTGCTTTACTACGGCGATGAAATTGGCATGGGAGACAATATCTATTTGGGCGATCGCAACGGGGTGAGAACTCCGATGCAGTGGAGTGGCGATCGCAATGCCGGTTTCAGCCGTGCTAACCCGCAGCGGCTGTACGCACCGCCAATTGTTGACCCTGAATATCACTACGAATCTATTAACGTGGAAGCGCTGCGGGCGAATCCGAGTTCTCTTTGGTGGTGGATGAAACGCCTAATTGCAATTAGGCAGCGCTTCCAAGCATTCGGTCGCGGGACTTGCGAGTTTCTGTACCCGGAAAACCGCAAAGTTTTAGCTTTTGTTCGCACTTATCAAGACGAACACATCCTCGTAGTGGCTAATTTGTCGCGCTTCGTGCAGACGGCAGAATTAGACCTTTCGCCCTTTAAAGGTGCTGTTCCAGAGGAGATTTTCGGCCGCACTGAGTTTCCGGCGGTTGGCGACTCGCCTTACTTCTTGAGCTTGAGCCCTCACACGTTTTACTGGTTTACTCTTCGTGTTAAACACGAAGATTTTCCGCGGAACGGTTTTCACACAGACTTGCCTAGTTTGGCGGTCATAGGTACTTGGAAAACTGCTTTTTCTACAAGTCAGTTAAGCGATATGCTGCTCAATCTTTTGCCGGAATACTTGCGGCGAAATCGTTGGTATAGCGGTACAGACAGGACAATTCAATCATTAGAAATAAGTGAGGTTGTGCCTGTTGAATGTAATGATAGTGCTGGGGAGGAATCTAAAGTTTACATTCTGTTTTTGCAGTTGAATTATACTGAAGGTATGCCGGAAACTTACGTTTTGCCTTTAGGTTGGGAAGAGATGAAAGGCGATGCGGACGAGCGGGCGATCGCGCGGCTGCACTTCCCAGAAACCAACAAGGAAGTCGGGCTACTATTTGATGCTGCTGGGGAGAAAGGTTTTCTGAGCGCGCTGCTGGGGGCGATCGGCAATTCTCGCAGTTACAGAGGTGTTGCAGGTCAACTGGTAGGAATTGCCGACAGTGCATTCAGCTCAGAACAAGATTTATCGGACCTGGACCCTCACCTGTTCAAAAAAGAACAAAGCAATACATCCGCAGGTTACGGCGACCGCTTCGTCCTGAAAATATTGAGAAAAGTCGAGGAAGGAATCAACCCCGAATTAGAAATCGGACGCTTTTTAACAGAGCGCAACTCGATCCAACACTACGCTCCAATTGCCGGAGCATTGGAATATCACACACAAGGAAAACAAGTCGTTACAGTCGGAATACTACAAAATTTAATCCCCGACAGCATAGACGCTTGGTCTTATACATTAGACACACTGCGCGACTATTTCGAGCAAGTAATGACAGTAGAAGCAAAGCATTCCGGCGAAAATTTATCTATTTCCCCCGAAAATTATTTACCGAGCGCTTTGACCGGATCAACGCAGCGGCAGTCAAACTCGCTAGTAGCGGATTTATCCCTGGAAATTCCGGCATTAGCTCGCCAACTCATCGGCTCTTACTTAGCATCAGCCGAACTTTTAGGTCAGCGGACAGCCGAACTTCACCTTGCTTTAGCTTCGGACATAGAAAATCCCGCTTTTGCCCCAGAAAGCTTTACCTCGTTTTACCAGCGTTCCATCTATCAATACATGAGAAATGTGGCAGGAAGAACTTTGCTGGAGCTGAAAAAACGGCTGTCCAAACTGCCACCAGAAATACAAAAATCGGCGCAAAAGCTCCTCAACCGCGAAGATTTGCTCATGGAACGTTTCAAGTCTATTTTGAACTTGAGAATCACGGCCGATAGAATTCGCTGTCACGGAGACTTTCATTTCGGGCAAGTTCTTTATACAGGCAAAGACTTCGTAATTATTGATTTCGGAGGAGAACGCGATCGACCATTAAGCGAGCGGCGGATGAAGAGGTCGCCCCTGCGAGATGTTGCGGGAATGCTGCAATCTTTGAGTTACGCTGTTACTTTGGCACTCCGCAATGAAGTAGAAAGTGGCATGATTCGCCCTGAAAATCTCCCGGAGATGCAGCAGTGGGCGAACGTTTGGCATCGCTGGGTCAGCCTAACTTTTGTCAAGAGTTATTTGGCGACTGCCGCCGATGCAAATTTCTTGCCAAAATCTATCCCGGAACTACAAGTTTTGCTGGATGCTTACATTTTGGAAAAAGCGGTTGGCGAGCTAGCCTACGAACTTAATTACCGCTTGGATTGGGCGCACATTCCGCTTCAGCGGATTGTACAATTGCTGAATTTATAAGGGCGGGTTTATCTCTACTCATTAGGGTGCGTGACTTTCTAGCCACTCAAGTGGCAGCGAGATGCTGGAGAGTCACGCACCTTACACCATACCCAATCTACTTTGATAACGATTTGAGCGGCGAATATAATTCGCTCTTCTACCAACAAATTCCCCGCCCCGCGAGGCTAGAAGAAAAAATGGTAAAAAACTGATTTCCTATTACTTAAAATAAAGAGCGGCTTGATATAAAACTTGTTCTTGATGAGTTAACAAAGTGCAGTCAGAAAGCGGGTAAGCCACACAAGTAACAGCGTAGCCAGCTTGCAATTCTGACGGCTTCAAAAACTTTTGTTCGCTTTGGTCGATTTCACCGCTCAGCAGTTTGACAACGCAAGCAGAACACTCTCCTTGCTTGCATCCGTTCGGCAAGCGGATGCCGGCATCCTCTGCCATATCTAAGATATACTGGTCGTCTGGTACTGCGATCGTGCGATCGAGCGCGAGAGCCTCATTCACCAACCGAACTTGATAAACTGCCATTTTTTCCTCATTCCTCGCGAAAGGGCGGGTTTACGATGCTGTTAGTCCTAGCAAATATTTCGGGTAAAACCCGCCCGTACAACTAGAAAGGGCGGATTTATATCGTGTATATCTAGACAAGCGCTTCTTGATAATCGAGATTTTCATCTAGATAAATAGCCCGAATATCCTCCGGCAAGTTGGATTCTAAAGTTTGATATCCTTTTTGCAGCAAAGCCTTTACCTGAGCAGGGGAAATAGCTTCCCCTTCTGCTTGCAAATAAGCTGCAATTCGAGTTTCGCTCCAGCGGAAAGTCTGAGCCATCAACACCACTAAACGCGGCAGCGGCGCTAACAATTCCAAGGCTTGTTTGACGTAACACCAGAGGGGAGGCGGAGCCGATTGCAAAGAGTAGTGAATCGACTCAACAGGGGGCAATTCAGCTTGATTTATGCAGACGGCGGTGACATTAATCAGCCAGTTTTGGAGACTAAGATTTCCCCCATCAGACTCTTGGATTTCGCGGCGCAAATCGAGGCCTCGGAGTTCGTGATAGATGTGCAGCCAAGTGTGGGCAAATAGGTAATCGCCTTGTACGGGCGATCGCACCGAATGGCGAATCAGGGAGTGGACAATTTGAGCATAGCGGCAAAAAATCGCCGTGAAGAAGCGACCCTGATCGGGATGGTTTTGAAACAGAGTCAATAATTCCTGATCGCTGTGATGGAACAGGGATTTGACCACAGGATGGTTGAGTTCTGAAAAATTAGGTGTTTGCACAATTGTTCTGGAAAGGTTTGGAGAATAAATGCGGGTGCAGCCCGATTCTACAACACGATATACATTTGATGCAAGTGCTTAAAAAATATGTTGATATTTAAGTTATATTTTAGTCAATTTAATTATATAATGGAATTGGTAAGTGACGCTGAATAAACCTCAATTAATAGAGCGAAATTTATTTGTTCACCGTCACCTACAAAGGTTGTTTAAATGGTAAATTCTTTGTATGTCTAGCATTAATACTGGTATCGAATGGACCGACAGAACATGGAATCCAACAACGGGCTGCGATAAAGTCAGTCCCGGTTGTACGCATTGTTATGCTGAAGCATTAACAAAACGGTTTCATACTAATTTTCCTAACGGTTTTGATTTAACGGAATATCCAAAACGTTTGAATGAGCCTAAAAGCTGGCGAAAGCCGAGTCGCATTTTTGTTAATTCAATGAGCGATTTGTTCCATGAAGATGTTTCTCTTGAATTTCTGAAAAAAGTTTTTGAGGTAATGCGTGAAACTCCTCACCACATTTATCAAATTCTTACGAAGCGACATGAGCGTTTAGCAGACTTAGCCCCTAAACTTAATTGGTCTGATAATATTTGGATGGGGGTGTCAGTTGAAAATCAAAACTATGTTCATCGTGTGGAGCATTTGCAACAAGTCAATGCAAAGGTACGCTTTTTATCCTGCGAACCACTTTTAGGGCCTTTGCAACTCGATCTAAGAGATATTCACTGGGTAATAGTTGGGGGAGAGTCGGGGCAAAAACACCGTCCGATGCAGGAAGAATGGGCACAAAGTATTCGCGATCAGTGTCAGGATGCTGGAGTCGCGTTTTTCTTCAAGCAATGGGGAGGTAGAACACCTAAAGCTGCTGGGAGATTGTTGGATGGGAAAATTTGGGATGAGATGCCGGAAGCATGGAATAAACATCAAAGACAATTCAATGGCTACACTTTCAGCGTGAGTCGCAAGTCAAGTAAAGTAAAGTAGTAGCACCTACTTTGGTAAAAATGTAACTGTCACGTTCTCTCCAAATGTAATTTCTCCTTTGTACTTCCTTCGCTTACTGGCAGGTGTATCTGCGATAATTTTACCTTGTTGTTCTAGTTTATTAAGAGCTTTCTTGTAATTTTTACTAATGTAAGGCTTGTTAACATGATGCTGATTGTAAATTTGTTCCATTGTCAGTGTTTGACCAGCAAATTCATTCAATAGCATATTTTCAAGCTCATCTAGAGGACGGTAAAGCTCATACAATAGGGGATATCTAGGTGGGGCTGGATTGTATTCAAAAGAAGGAACGCCTTGTTTAGAGTTAGAGCTTTCTCCAGCCATAATGTCTTTCATAATGGAATAAGCCAAAACATTTTTTGATACAAAAATTAGATGATGGGTAGTCCGATTACCGCGTTCATCTTTAAAGCAAAATGGGCGTACATATGAGCCACCTATTTCTTTCAAAGCCTGACAGAGAGCCTCCACAATTATTAACTCTCGCTCATCTGGTTGCTTAATCAATTCAAGCTGTTCCCTAAGATTGTCAGCTCGCTCTTTACCGAAGAGAGAATTCATGTGCTTCTCTACGGCTGTATTATGCAATCCCATGTTAATCCGGTTGTAGTTAAAGAAAAATATACAATCACAACCCCAATCTTTGATGACCGCTCCAATTAACGCAAGTGACAAGCCTTTATAACCCCAAGGGTCGATAAAAAATAGCGTAGGAATCATATTGATTTTTTTAATTGCTTGAACAATTTCTTCTCCAACCTCCTTGTTTAAAAGTATTGGCTTATGGGTTAACCTGCTTATATCAGGGATGGATTCTATAGCCTGCTGGAGAGAATGAGTATTATTTGAGTCCTGATCATTAAACAAGGTTACTAGCATTTGTGACATCTCTGGCTCGGCAATAGCGCGCTCTAAGATAAGTAATGGAGTAGACTTAGAACCGTCTTTGTAGCGACCTGGCCCACAGAACAAATCAATATATGCTATTTTCTTACTCCAATTCTTGGCGGTTGGTATAATCACTTTTGCCCATGCCCAAAAGTATTTAGCAACTATTGTGGCTTTTACTAAAGAATTATCTCTGGATTCATCAAAGAAAGAACTGTCAGCCATCACAGTCACCTCTAAACTTTAGTTGATTTTACTGGTGTTACACAATAGTACCATATCCTCCGCCCCCCGGAGTCTCAATGACAAACACATCCCCCGATCGCATTTCCACACTCGCCGTACTTCCCAACTCCTCAACATTTCCATCAACCATTTCAACATAATTCCGCCCAAGTTTCCCGGCTTCCCCACCATTCAAGCCGCAGGGAGAAATCACCCGCCGCCCCGATAAAATTCCCGCCGTCAGATCCTCCCGAAACCGCACTCGCCGCACAACTCCATTACCGCCGCGATGATATCCATTCCCCCCGCTATTAGCCAGAATTTCAAAATTCTCTAACAACACCGGGAAGCGCCATTCTAATACTTCTGGGTCAGTTAAACG
Organism: Microcoleus sp. Pol11C3; assembly: GCF_036701485.1. Classification (NCBI taxonomy): domain Bacteria; kingdom Bacillati; phylum Cyanobacteriota; class Cyanophyceae; order Oscillatoriales; family Microcoleaceae; genus Microcoleus; species Microcoleus sp. Pol11C3. Next base: position 14,484 of record NZ_JAUBQW010000040.1, read on the forward strand.
CGAATTAGTCATGTGAGTTTGAACCGCATCCGTACCGTCAAAATCTGCACCAGCACCCGAACCGCCGCAAATAGTTTCATAATATTGATAGCGCTGATTTCCAAAGGTAAAATTATTCATGGTTCCCTGAGAAGCAGCCATCACTCCCAACGCACAATACAAAGCATCGGTAATATTCTGCGATGTTTCCACATTTCCGGCAACTACCGCCGCTGGATAGCGAGGATTCAGCATACAGCCTTCGGGATTGATGATTTCGAGAGGTTTCAAACAGCCCGCATTTAGAGGAATATCGTCATCTACCAACGTGCGGAAAACATACAAAACAGCGGCTTTGCACACCGCAGCGGGAGCATTAAAATTGTTGCTTTGTTGAGCAGAAGTGCCAGTAAAATCTATTTTTGCACTGCGCGCAGATTTGTCAATTGTAATTGCTACCTTAATTTGTCCGCCACTATCCATCGGATAAGTAAATTCGCCATCACTCAAAACCTCAATTACCCGCCGCACCGACTCTTCCGCATTGTCTTGTACGAAGCCCATATAAGCTTGCACTGTCTCTAATCCGTAATGTTCTACCATCTTGAGCAGTTCTTCAGCGCCGCGCTTGTTAGCCGCAATTTGTGCTTGTAAATCGGCTATATTTTGAGCGGAATTGCGAACAGGAAAATTTCCCGCTGTCAGAATTTCTCGTAATTCTTTTTCTCTAAAATTGCCCTGGCTTACTAACAGCAAATTGTCAAGCAATACACCTTCTTCAGTTACTATTTTACTGTTAGGAGGCATGGAACCGGGAGTAATGCCGCCGATGTCGGCGTGGTGTCCCCGCGAGGCAACATAAAACAAAGGAAGGGAGGAAGAATTATCAAATACTGGAGTAATAACGGTGATATCTGGTAAATGCGTGCCGCCGTTGTATGGATTGTTAGAAACATAAACATCGCCCGGTTGAATCGCATTGCCTTGTGCTAAAATTAAAGCTTCAACGCTTTCGCTCATCGAACCTAGATGTACGGGAATGTGCGGCGCGTTGGCAACTAATTGCCCGTTTTGGTCGAAAATTGCACAGGAAAAGTCGAGACGTTCTTTGATGTTGACTGAGGAACTTGTGTTTTGTAATGTGACGCCCATTTGTTCCGCGATCGCCCGAAACAAATTATTAAAAATTTCCAGCAAAACTGGATCTGATTTAGCCGCAGATAAACCAGAATGAACGCGGATATTATCTGCCTCCATCTGCGTGCATCGGCGGTTCAAAATTAAATCATTATTTTCGGTAATTTCCCCTTCCCAGCCCGGTTCTATGATATTAGTTCCCGTAGCTTCAACAATCATAGCAGGGCCTTCTATGCAGTCGCCCGATCGCAAATCGTCTCTCTGATAAACAGGCGTTTCCCGCCACCCGCCAGCAACATAGGTTTGCACGGTTGAAATTGGTTGCACGGGCAAGATGCCCGTACCACAAGAGGGAGAAATTGTGGATGCTTCCGGCACATCCATTCTTTCTACAACTTCCACCGAAACCGCTTCCACAATCAGCGGTTTTTCTGGCATTATAAAACTGTAACGCTGTCGGTGGGCTGCTTCAAAATCAGCCTGCATCGCCTCAATATTGTCAGAAAAATATACCGCCAAAACCGAGTCACTGCCCTGATATTTTAAGCGCAACTTGCTAACAACTAAAACCTCGGACTCATTCTCTGTGTTCTCTGCGCCTCTGTGGTTCAATTCCCTCTTTCCATCTGCCTCCAATGCAGTTAAAATATGATGCAAATCAGCTAATAATTCTGCATTTAATAGTTGCTCGATCGCCCTTTCGCGAATAGCCCGCACATCAGCCAAACCCATACCGTAAGCCGACAACACACCCGCATAAGGGTGAATAAATACCCGTTTCATCCCCAAAGCATCGGCGATCGCACAAGCGTGTTGGCCGCCCGCACCGCCGAAACAGCACAATGTATACTCCGAAACATCGTAACCGCGCTGAAGCGAGATTTTTTTGACAGCATTGGCCATCTTTTCCACCGCGATCGCCAAAAAACCCTCCGCCACCTCTTCGGCCGTTCTCTCGCCCCCAATTTCCCCCGCTAATTGCCCAAATTTTTGCTTTACTACGTCAGGGGCGATCGGCAAATCTCCATTCAATCCAAACACTTTCGGGAAAAAATCCGGTTGAATTTTGCCCAACATCACATTGCAATCAGTCACCGTCAACGGGCCGCCTTTGCGGTAGCAAGCAGGCCCAGGATTAGCCCCAGCAGACTCCGGCCCGACGCGGTAGCGAGCCCCGTCAAAAAAGACAATTGAACCGCCGCCGGCTGCTACAGTGTGAATTGCCATCACGGGCGATCGCAATCTCACCCCAGCAATTTCCGTCTCAAATTCGCGTTCGTATTCGCCGTTAAAATGGGCAACATCTGTCGAAGTTCCGCCCATATCAAAGGTAATAATTTTATCAAAACCTGCCTTTTTGCTCGTTTGAACTGCACCGACAATTCCCCCAGCAGGCCCGGATAAAATACTGTTTTTTCCTTGAAATTGTGCGGCGTCCACTAAGCCGCCGTTCGACTGCATGAACATTAATTTGGGGAATTGGGCATTGGGAATTGGGAATTGGGCATTGGGCATTAATAATCCCTCGTTCCCGGAATCTGCCTCGATTAACTGACTGATTACTTGTTCGACATAACGCCGTAAAATCGGAGATAAATAAGCATCGACAACCGCAGTATCTCCCCGCGAAACTAATTTCATCAGCGGGCTAACTTCGTGAGATACTGAAATTTGAGTAAAGCCAATTTCTCTGGCTATTTTAGCAACTTGTTTTTCGTGTTCCGAGTAGCGGTAGCCGTGCATGAATACGATCGCACAACTGCGAATTCCCTCATCGTATGCTTGCTGCAAAGACGGGATAAACTCGGGATTGACAGCACTTAACTCCTCACCTTGAGCGCTGTAGCGTTCTGCAACTTCAATAACTCGATCGTACAGCATCTGGGGCAAAACAATGTGACGCGCGAAAATATTCGGGCGGTTTTGATAGCCAATTCTCAGCGCATCGCCGAAACCTTTAGTAATTAACAGAATTGTGCGATCGCCCTTTCGTTCCAGCAAAGCATTTGTCGCCACCGTCGTCCCCATTTTAATCGCTTCAATTTGTGCAGCGGGTATGGGAACATTTGCGGCAATTCCCAAAATGTCGCGGATTCCTTGAACTGCGGCGTCAGTGTAGCGATCGGGGTTTTCCGACAGCAGCTTGTGAATAACTAGCTTACCGTTGGGGCGCTGGGCGACAATATCAGTAAAAGTGCCACCGCGATCGATCCAAAATTGCCAGCGAGTGCGATCGGGAAAATCAGCATTCATATATTTTTCCTCAATTTTCTTATGTGAATAATTGAAAATTATTTAACAAAACTATCTAAAAGTCAATTCATAAAAATCATAACCTTATACTCATAAAAATCATATCACTTTCTCTTTTCTCTTCTTCTTTCTTCCTTCGCTCCCTTTGCGCCTTCGCGGTTCAATAAAATTGCTACATATAGCGAATAGCCTCAACCAACCCCCGACAAACACCAGCCAGAAAATCCAAATCCAAAGTCTCAATCCGATCGCTCGCTTGATGATAATGAGGATTCCGCATATTAGCCGTATCAGTCACCATAATCGCCGGATAACCATTATCCCAAAAAGGAACATGATCGCTGCGGCGAGTATCCGGCACAATTAAACCTCGATTCGGCACCGGCAGCCACTCGCAGGGCTGACCAGATTTGCGAATTTTCCCACTCAAATTAATCAAATCGGGAACAGTCCGCAAATTGCCAATTAAAGCAATAAAATTACCAGTATTTGGATAAAAATATTTCAAGCCAGCGGGATAGCTTTGAGAATTAGGATTATGGTTGCAATAACCCAACATTTCCAAAGAAATCATTAACCGGATTGACTCTTGTTGTTGCTTGTATTTAGCTGCATGATGACTGCTTCCCAAATAACCGTATTCTTCCATATCAAAGGCGACTAATTGCACTGGATATTTGAGCGGCGCAGATGCGATATCCCTTGCGAGTTCCAGCAAAACAGCAACACCAGTAGCATTATCATCGGCCCCAGGTGATCCGGGTACAGTATCGTAATGAGCACCAATTACGATCGGCGGGAACCCCTGTTTACTCGCCTTTTCGGAGGGGGGTAAATCCAAAATAAGATTGTGATGAATTCGCCCGCGAACCGAAAAATCGTCGATTTCTACAGTTCCCCACTGTGCCAACTGTTCGCGGATGTATTGCTGGACATAGAAATGCCCTTCGGATGCGAGGTATGGGTTGCGATCGCGTACAATTTGAATCAGATGGCTGTGCAGGCGTTCCTTGAGATCCATGCGATCGGAGATACAATGAGTACACTCAGATTATATGGGATTGAATTATGATTGGAGAAGTCAGAATCGAAAATTACAAGTCTATTCAAAAACTGAAGCTGGAATTAGGACGAGTCACCGTATTGATTGGCGAAAATGGCTGCGGCAAGAGCAATATTTTGGAGGCGATCGCCCTTGCTTCTGCGGCCGCTGATGACAAGCTGGATAACGAGTTTTTAGCTTCTCGGGGCATCCGAGTGACAGAACCTCAATTAATGCGATCGGCTTTTGAAAGAGAAAGTTTGGTTAAAAATATTAAAATTGATATCCAAGAAATTGATGGAAAAAGCTTTAATTGTATTTTAGATAATGATAACTCTCCCTATTCTCAATGGGTTAATAAAAACTTCGTGAGCGCTCCTGAAAATTATTTAGAGAATGTTCTCCCCAACTCAGCTAAAGTAGAAGAGGTTATCTTAATTGAAAATCCACAAGAGGTTTCTGAAAAATTAAAAAAAGAAACCTTAAAAGACAGACTAAAAAATTTCCCCCTCCTCATTAATAATTTAGAAGGAGATCTAAAAGATAATTTTACATTTTTAGCCTTACAATTATATAATAAATTGTTTTCTAATTCTAAATTAATTAAGTTTACTATTTACTCTCCTGAAAACCAAGCCTTACGAACTTTTGAAAAAGAAGGACAAATTCAACCATTAGGCATTAATGGTGAAGGCTTGTTTAAACTTATAAAGTTTTTGAAGTCAGAAACAAACCAAGAGAAACTAAATCAAATTAAAGAAAAGTTGCGATTGATAGATTGGTTTAGAGATTTTGAAGTGCCTGAAGATTTATCACCCCTGCAAAGTTCTCTCCAAATTAAAGATAAATATTTAGATAGAGATTTAACTTACTTCGACCAAAAAAGCTCTAATGAAGGCTTTTTATTTTTACTCTTTTACTTTGCCTTGTTCATTAGCGATCTCACGCCTAAATTTTTTGCAATAGATAACATTGATGCTTCTCTCAACCCCAGATTGTGCCGCCGATTAATGCAAGAATTAGTCGAATTAGCAAAAAAACACGACAAACAAGTTATATTCACAACCCACAACCCGGCAGTTTTGGACGGTTTAGATTTAGATGATGATGAACAGCGGCTGTTTGTGATCTACCGCAATCAATTAGGACATACCAAAGCAAGACGCATTCTCAAACCTGAACCTATCGAAGGACAAGAACCTGTAAAATTATCAGAAGCATTTCTGAGGGGCTATATCGGAGGACTTCCTAAGAATTTTTAATATGAGTAATTTCGGATTAATTACAGAGGGATTAACTGACCAGATTGTTATTGAAAGTATTTTAGCAGGATATTTCAATAACCCGGATATAGATATTAGACCCCTTCAACCAGAAAGAGATAAAGACGATGAGAATAAATCTCATAATTATGGAGGCTGGAGTCAAGTTATTGCTTACTGCAAGTCAACAGATTTTAAGGAAGCATTTCAATTTATCGAATATATCATTATCCAAATAGATACTGATGTTTCAGAAGATTATAATATCCCCAAGCTAGATGAAAATGGTAAATTTGACACTAGACAGTTGATCGAAAAAGTCATCGATAAGTTTAAAGGTTTGATAGGGGAAGATTTTTACATAAAATACGAACAGCGAATCGTATTTGCCATATCAGTACATTCTATTGAGTGCTGGTTGCTGCCGTTGTACTATACAGATAAGAAAAAAGCTAAGTTGATAAATTGTCTGGATACGTTAAACCAGCAGCTTAGTAGAAAAGATGGTTTTACAATCGATCGCAATGCTAAAAATCCTGACTACTATCGACAAATAGCCCGCAAATATTGCAAGCAGAAGGTTTTAATAGCCAGTTACCCAGACAATCCGAGTTTCAAAGTCTTTATAGAAGAAATTGAGAACCGAAATATTGCTGTAGAACCCGACGAAGATTTTTAATGTAAATTAAGCTGTTTGGCTGGACACAGTTAATTGCGTGGGGAACCCAATCTAAATCTCAAGTTCCGATTCCAGTTCGCCTACCCGCACCTGCACCGGCAACTCTACCGAATTCAACTCAGAAGACTCTAACAATCCTGTTGCTTCAACTTCTGCACTCGCTTCACCGTGCCGCACTTTTCGCAACTTTTCCGCCAAAGTATCCCGCTGATTAATCAAATAAATACTCACCAAAGTCAGCCCGACTCCCATCGATTGCAGCGGATTCAACACCTCGCCCAAAAACAAATTGCCGAACAGCAAAGCAAAAACAGGCGTAAGAAAGGTAAGAGAACTTAAACTTGTCAGACTGCCACTTGAAGCAAAATAAAAGAATAAACCGTAGGCGATCGCACTTCCGAACACAGTAGAATAAGCTAAAGCCATCCAACCCGAAAAATCAATATTCACAAACTGTTCAGACTCAGTTGCAGCCGAAATGGCCAACAGCGGCAAACCGCCCAAAATCATGTGCCAGCCCGTCGCCACCACCGGGTCAACATAACGGCAAACCCAGCGCACCAAAACCGTACCCACAGCCATCGACAAAGCAGCCAATAGCATCAACCATTCTCCACCCTGAAACAACTGTTCGATACCCCCAGAAACCTGCGCGTTTTCAGGATGAAAAAGCCCCAAAATCCAGCCATCAGGCAACCCGATCAAACTGATGCCCGCAATGCCAATAACTAATCCCAACCAGCCCCAAAAACCAATTTTTTCTTGAAACAGCCACAAACATAAAATCGCCACTGCTAGCGGTTGAGAATCAATCATCACCGAACCCAAACCCGCACCGGTTCTCGCCAAACCTTCGGCTAAAAAGCCTTGAAACAAAGTAGCGTCAACTAAAGCAAACAGCGAAATCCACAGCCAAGCTTTCCAACCGGCAGGCTGCTGTTTGCCCATCAGTGCCGCCGCCAGCAGCACCAACACACCCGCAGGTATCAAACGCACGACAGCCACAAACAGCGGCGTTGTGTGCGGCATCACCCCTTTCATCGCTACCATCGCGGTTCCCCACAGGAAAAACGGCGCAATTAGCAACAGCGGAGCAAAAGGCAGTTTAGAATCGGTAAGCTTTAGCTGCATGACGGAGACTCCAAATAATTGATGAGAATGGCTCTCACGAGAATGATGTAGATTTGTTAAGCAATTTTTACAATTATATATTGGTGTTGAGTTAAATTCGATCGCACCAACCTCGGCAATTATGAACAGACATCTTGCCTGTTCCACAAAATCAAGGTGGAACAGGCAAGATGTCTGTTGCGGCAATTATGAACAGGCAAGATGCCTGTTCCACAATCCAGAATTTTCTTGTGGAACAGGCATCTTGCCTGTTGCGAACACAGGCACAACATCTACCCCGATGAATAAGGCACACTATAAGAAGTTAGCTACAAAAATCCGTACATTGCCCGAAAACTGCCCATGATTTGGCCATTCAAGCCCCGCTACCGCAAACAAATCGCCCGTATCGAAATCACCGGAGCCATTGCCGGAGAAACCCGTAAACGAGTCCTAGAAGCTCTCAAAACCGTTGAAGAACGCAAATTTCCCGCCTTGCTGCTGCGGATAGACAGCCCCGGCGGCACTGTCGGCGATTCCCAGGAAATTTACAGCGCGCTCAAGCGTCTGCGCGAAAAAGTCAAAATTGTTGCCAGTTTCGGCAATATTTCAGCTTCAGGCGGAGTTTACATCGGCATGGGAGCCGAGCATATCGTTGCCAATCCCGGTACAATTACTGGTAGCATTGGGGTGATTATCCGGGGCAACAATTTAGAACGGCTGTTAGAAAAAGTAGGCGTTTCTTTTCAGGTGATTAAATCGGGGCCGTATAAAGATATCTTGGCATTCGATCGAGAATTGACAGATCCGGAACAGCAAATTCTGCAAGACTTGATCGACACCAGCTACCAGCAATTCGTGGGAACCGTTGCTGAAGCCCGGAAATTGACCGTTGAAAAAGTCAAAAGTTTTGCCGACGGTCGGGTTTTTACCGGTCAGCAAGCTTTAGAATTGGGTTTGGTCGATCGACTGGGAACAGAAGAGGACGCTCGCCGCCTCGCCGCCGAACTCGCAGGCCTCGACCCGGAAAAAACCGAGTCTTGCACGCTAGAAAAACAAAAACCTTTCCTAAATCGCGTCTTGGGGAGTAGTCTGGATATATCCGGGCTTTCAGCTTACAATAATTTGCTGGAATTCGAGCTTTCTACTAGCGGTTTGCCGCTGTGGATGTATCGCCCGTGATTAAATAAATTAGTCATTGGTCAGGAGTCAGTAGTCATTAGTTACTCCCTGGATGATTGGGCGATTGAAATCTGTTGACCTCAAACTCCAATGTGGCGCTTCGCGCGTCGTCATCAGCGCTTCGCGCTGGCTTCGCCTAGGAGTTCGAGGTCAAACTACACAAACCAAGTCCACTCAAGCGAGGACTAAGAAATAAAGTGGGTATTTAAGCCTAATTTAGTACGACTAATAACTAATGACTAATGACTAATGACTAATAACAAAAATATGGAGGAAATTTGCGTGGAGTGGCAAGTGCGGGGTATTCGTGGGGCAACTACTGCTAGCGAGAATTCGGTGGCAGCAATTGGAGAAGCCGTGAGAGAATTATTAGATGAATTAGAAGCAAAAAATGATATAAATCCAGATTTAATTATTAGTGCTACGTTTTCTGCAACTCGTGATTTAGATGCTGTCTTTCCGGCTGCGATCGCCCGCGAACGTCCTCACTGGTGTAATGTTCCTTTATTGGATGTCCAGCAAATGCACGTTGAGGGTGCTTTGGAACGCTGCATCCGGTTTTTAATTCACGTTAATTGGCCGGCACACGTTGAAATTTATCATCCTTACTTGCGGGGAGCTCAAAATTTGCGCCCCGATAGGAATTTAACGGTGGCGGTGGCTGGGGAAAAATAAGAAAATCACTTTTTGATTGATTCAAGAATTAACCCACCATTGCTGGTGGGTCTATTTTTAACGGAGGAATGAACATTGGCAGATCAAAATTGACATTCCTGGAGGCACTAGATAAAATAAAAACAAAAAAAATAAAGCATGAGCATTAAGAGAATAGTCGATCGCAATCTACGGATTTTGGGTTCTGCTGTTCCGGGGTTCTACAAAATATTTGTTTGTATCAGCTTTTTATTACTTGTCTCCAGATTATTATTTGGTGAACTAGCATTTTCTTTACCAAAAGTACAACCAATCGCACCCCAAGATTTTTATACTTGGTGTTTGGGAACAATTGCAGGGACAAACCCTCCAATAAAAGGAGTAATAATTGAGCAGATTTTGATGGATATGAGACCTAGTGAACTTAGCGAGATTAATAGTAAAACCTGTAAGATTATCCAAGAAGCACTGCTAAAATTGACCAAATTAGACCTACGTCCAACTACGTTTGCAGGGAATAGTTTTAATGACTTACCTCCAGAAGAACGTCTCATTATCGATTTGCAGCCAATAGCTTCTCTTACCCATCTTAAAGAACTCAATTTAGCCGGTAATTTCTTAATTCACGACCTCAAACCCTTGGCATCTTTGACTAAATTGCAAGTCCTAGGGCTGGCTGATAATAAAATTACTGACATTACACCCCTGAGTAAACTAAAAGAACTCCGAAAACTAGATTTAAGCAACAACAAAATCACCGACATTACACCCCTGAGTAAACTAAAAAAACTCCGAAAACTAGATTTAAGCAACAACAAAATCACCGATATATTGCCACTTCAGGAATTACAGAATCTCCAAAAAGTTCTACTATCTGGTAATGATTTATTGAGTCTTAATTGTCCTTTAAAAATTAAGTTTAGCTGCCAATTTATGGATAAGTAGGTGGATAGATTAATTTGAGCTTACCTTTTCCGGTTAGGATTTCCCGCTCAATCAAAACAACATAAAAAAACCGGCTTCTTTGAGAAACCGGATTTTTGTCAATCAGACGCTTTTTTGTGATGCAACCTAATCCCTAAAAAGATGTCATATATAAAACTCCAAAAGTCCTTCTTCCCTTCCAATATTCCCAAAGTTTGAGGAGAACCCTTTTCATCTAACAGCGGCTTCACAGCTTCGTAAGCTGGCTTGTAATTGTACCAAGGAATTGAAGGCCACAAATGATGAATCAGGTGATAGTTCTGCCCCAAAATCAAGATATTTAGAATCGGACTCGGATATACTCTGGCATTTTTCCAGCGATCGCGATCGTGAAACGGACGGTGAGGCAAATAATCAAAAAATAACCCCAACGCCAACCCCACCACCAAAGCCGGAGAAAACCAAAAATTCAGGACGTAATCTAAATGGCCGTATTGAATCGAGATATACACGATCGCGATCACGAACAAACGGCTGAAAAACCATTCCAATAGTTCGTATTTCCGCCACAGTTTGCGCTTAAAAAAGAAAATCTCGTGGTAAAAAAACCTCGCAGCAATCAACCACAAAGGCCCGCCCGTAGAAACATAATGGTCTGGATCGTTATCTGGATCATTGACATGGGCGTGATGCTGCATATGTACCCGTGTAAACACCGGGAAAGCAAAACCCAACATCAGGGCGCTACCGTGTCCCAAAATAGCATTAACTGTGCGATCGCGATGGGCTGCATTATGAGACGCATCGTGAATCACAGTTCCAGCCATGTGCAAAGCCAACACGTTCAGAGAAAAACAGCACCACTGGGGCCATCCCCAACACCAGAAACCCAAGTTAGAAATCACGAGAATCGCTACTGCACTCAAAAATAGCAGCAGTGTCGGATTAAAGTCACCGGGAGGACTCAGAAACTCTTTCGGCACTGTCAGCGGCCGTCCTGCCTCCGACATCTTTGTTAAGACTCCTTAATATTTCACACTTGCGTAGTATAAGATACAAGCCAGACAATAGTAAAGTTTTATGAAAGAACAGAGTCCGATCGCCAGAAACTAGCCTCTGCACAAACAGCAAAGTATTGCTGTTGTACAAGGATACCAGTCCTAGATTAGCCAAAAGAACTCAGCAGACCAAATAAAATAAATGGGTATGTCTGTATTTATGTCAAGCGTGAGAGCGGAAAAATTGCAAAAAAGAGCGCTCCCCAAGAAAAGATTACCGATCGGTAAAAAGTCAGATATTCTATATATTGTTCAATACCTGCTGTTTTGACGACTATCAAAATTTTTAAGACTTGAGACTAGCGTCATTGCTTGTAGTGCAAAAATGAAACGTTAGCCGAAATTTAAACAAGAAATCCACCTGCCTCCCCAGAACACCGCTGATGCAATTGCCAAAAGCCCTACGCCGGACTAAAATCGTCGCCACCATTGGCCCAGCAACTTCGGACCCACAAGTGCTGCGCCAGCTTATAGAAGCCGGTGCCACAACTTTGCGACTCAACTTTTCCCACGGAACAGAAGAAGACCACCAGCGCAGCATTCGCTTAATCCGGCAAACATCCTTTGAACTCAACCAGCCGGTTGCCATCCTCCAAGACCTCCAAGGCCCAAAAATTCGTTTAGGGCGCTTTGAAACAGGCTCTATAGTTGTCAAAAACGGCGATCCTTTCATTCTCACCAGCCGCCAAGTTCCCGGCACCGAGCTCATTTCTTCTGTCACCTACGACCCCCTAGCAGACGAAGTTCCAGAGGGATCAGTGATTCTGCTCGACGACGGGAAAGTGGAAATGGTGGTGGAAAAAGTAGACCGCACTTCGCGGGAATTGTATTGCCGCGTCGTAGTCGGCGGGCCGCTTTCCAACAACAAAGGCGTGAATTTTCCGGGAGTTTACCTGTCAATTAAGGCGCTGACTGATAAAGACCGCAAAGATTTAATGTTCGGGCTCGACCAAGGTGTCGATTGGGTGGCCCTGAGCTTTGTGCGGAATCCCCAGGATATGCTCGAAATTAAAGAGCTGATTGCCAGTGCCGGCAAGCAAGTACCGGTGATTGCTAAGATCGAAAAGCACGAGGCGATCGAACAAATGGAGGAAATTCTGGCCCTTTGCAACGGCGTGATGGTCGCCCGCGGCGATTTGGGAGTGGAACTGCCCGCCGAAGACGTGCCAATTTTGCAAAAGCGGCTGATTGCTACTTCTAACCGCATGGGCATTCCCGTAATTACCGCTACCCAGATGCTCGACAGCATGGTAGGTAATCCTCGTCCCACCCGCGCCGAGATTTCCGACGTGGCCAACGCGATTCTTGACGGAACTGATGCGGTGATGCTCTCGAATGAAACTGCTGTCGGGAAGTTCCCCGTCGAAGCGGTGGCGACGATGGCGAGAATTGCGGTGCGGATGGAGAGGGAAGGAATTAAACGGAATATTAGGAATGTAGAAGATATTGGTCGATCGATCCCCAACGGCATCAGCCAAGCAGTCAGCCAAATCTCCGAACAGTTGAACGCGGCCGCCATCATGACGCTGACCAAAACCGGCGCTACAGCCCGAAATGTCTCGAAATTCCGGCCGAAAACTCCGATTTTGGCAATTACTCCTCACGTAGACGTAGCCCGACAACTGCAATTAGTATGGGGAGTCAAACCCTTGCTGGTGCTGGATTTGCCCTCCACCGGTCAGACATTTCAATCTGCAATGACTGTCGCCCAAGAAAAAGAGTTAGTGTGCGACGGAGATTTAGTGGTGATGACCGCCGGTACTCTGCAAGGGGTTGCCGGATCGACGGATTTGATCAAAGTTGAGGTAGTGACAGCGGTTTTAGGCAGAGGTACTGGTGTCGGTTTGGGATCGGTGAGCGGCATGGCCAGGGTTGCTCGCACTGCTGCGGATGTAGGCAATTTCCACGCTGGAGAAATTTTGGTAGTGGAGCACACCAGCGTCGCTTTTGTGGAGATGATTCGGAAAGCCGCAGGTGTGGTGACGGAGGAGGATAGTTTGACTTCTCACGCCGCGATTATCGGTTTGCGCTTGGGCGTGCCGGTGATGGTGGGCGTAAAGAATGCGACGCGGGTAATTCGGGACGGAACTATGCTGACGCTGGATATGCAGCGGGGTTTGGTTTATTCAGGGGCCAGAGGCGGCTCAACAGACGGGGAACTGGCCGTTTAACAAGTTTTGAGTTAGGAGTTCTGGAGTTTTGAATTAAATTCTACAACTCCTTGCTTTTTTTGCTTAGGTTGTACTATAATTCAAAATTGTCTGTGCCGATGTAGCTCAGGGGTAGAGTATTCGATTCGTAATCGAACGGTCGTGGGTTCAAATCCCACCATCGGCTTGCAATAAAACACATATTTTCAAGGGTTCTATAGCTTATTAATGCTGTAGAACCTTTGTTTTTTGCATGACTTGTCTATGGTTTGCCTATTTTAGTGAGGAATGCAAGTGCTCGGATTTTAATGGGGACTGAAGTCCTCACTAGGAACCTATTTCATCGCGGATTTTAAGGAGGACTGAACTCTTCACTACGAAGCTATTTGATTACCAATTTTTATGGTTTTTAGTCAGGAGTAAAGTCCTCGGATTTTAATAAGGACTGAAGTCCGATGCTGCAAACCTATGGCCTTGCGGATTTTGTCGATGGCAAAAATACCAGATAGGGGCTGGCTATTGGTTGTTAAATTCTTGCCAAAAATCAAGGCCCTATTGAGGTAAATTGCTAAAGAGGAAAGGGAACACAATTTGTAATTACTTTGCCGAGCGCTAGTGTTTCTAAAACTTAACAGAAACTTAACAGAAATCGCTGTAATAATGCGGCACAATCAATTTTAACTATCGCATATCGCAGCCAGTTAGGGAATAGCGAAAAATTTATGTGCCTGCAATCAGGAGATATCCTGCGCCAACGTTACCAAATTGTCAGTGAATTAGGTCGGGGAGGGTTTGCGAGGACATATACAGCTAGGGATTTAGACATACCGGATAACCGCCTGTGCGTTGTTAAGGAAATTAGGCAGCCAAGCAATCCGCAACTCTTGCCAGAAGCACAGCAGCGATTGGAAAGAGAAGTTCGAGCTTTGCGCCAATTGGGCGGACATTCGCGCATTCCACAGTTATTCGATAGCTTTGAAGAAAATGAAAACTTTTATTTAATTCAAGAATACATTGAAGGACATCCGCTCAGGAAAGAATTCGCTCCAAATATCCAATGGACTCAAGAGCAAGTAATTGAATTTTTGCAGGATATCTTGCCAGTTATCGCTTTTGTTCACGAACACAATGTCATTCACCGCGATATCACTCCTTCTAACTTAATTCGGCGCGATTGCGAGAAAAGAATAGTTCTGATTGATTTTGGGGCTGTCAAAGAAATCAGTTCCTTGGACATAACTGATTCGGGAAAAACTATCAGCAGAACTATTTATACGCAAGGATATTCGCCGGCAGAACAAATTGCTGGCAATCCTCAATTTTGTAGCGATATCTACTCTGTAGGTATTGTCGCTATTCAAGCCCTCACAGGCTTGTCTCCTGCTCAAGATTTCCTGACAGATTCCCGGCGGGGCGATATCGTTTGGCGCTACTCGACTCCCGATCGCCCTATGGTACAGATTAGCGCCGGCATGGAAACGATTTTAAACAGAATGGTGCGCTACAACTTCCCCGATCGCTACCAATCTGTTGCTGATGTTTTGCAGGCTTTGAATTCGATCGCAACCTTACACCCGCTGCCCCCACTCTCACAGAATTTGAATGTACCGCAACAGTTGCAAGATAATCATTCAATCGTATCCCTATCGCCACCGCTGAAACGCGATCGGTTTTCGGGATTTTCTAGATCGCACTTTCGCCGATCGCTGTTGGGAATTGCGGGAATTATTGCCGGATGTGCGATCGCCCTTTTTTTTCACAACGTTTTTACCCCGAAAACTTGTCTTTTACTGCAAGGTGATGCTTTAAGCTGCGGCGAAGAATCTCTACTAAAATCCTCGACTCCTCGATTAAAGCAAGCAGGAGTTAATGAATTTGCCAAATCCAATTATCGGGAAGCATTTAATTACTTGAAAAGGTCGTGGCATGAAGAAGAACGCAAAGATCCCGAAACTTTAATTTACATGAATAATGCCTTATTAAAGGCTAAAAAAGCTGATTATTACACGCTTGCCGTAATCGTTCCCGTCAGTACCAACGAACAAGGTAGAGCCGAGATCGATTTGCCTAAAGAAATCTTGCGGGGAGTTGCTCAAGCGCAAACGGAAGTTAATTTAAAATTATTCAATTCGGAGATAGATCGCAACCTAAATGGTTTAGATTTTCAAGAGAATCAAGCTATTCAAGGTAAAGGTTTACAAGTCATAATTGCTGACGATGCCAATCTAAAAGAAGAGTCGATCGCCCGCGCTAATTCGCTAGTCAAACTGCGCGGTGTTTTGGGCGCTATCGGTCACTACACTAACGCAATGACAGTCCATACAGTCGATATTTACAACCAAAATCATTTAGTATTAATTTCCCCAGGCAGTACGACGGAAGAAGCCACAGAAAAACCCCGAAATTTTTTCTTTAGGACTGTGCCTCGGACTAAAGTTAGTGTTGAACTATTCGCGAAATATCTGATGAAAAAAAAAGGTCAAACCAAAGTAGCAGGTTTCTACAGCACCAGCAGCGAAGCCACTTCCTCTTTTTGGGAAGAATTCAGAAAACAGTTTAGAGAACGGGGAGGAAATATTGCAAATATCACCGAATTCGATTTGTCACACAGCGACTTTAACGTGAAAAAAGCCATACAAGAAGTCAGGCAAACAGAGAAAACAACGATAGTTTTAAGCCCGAGTCACATCCCGATCGCTCTCAACAATGCGATGGCACTTTTGCAAGCCAATCTCGATCGCAATTGGGTTGTCGGCACAGGGGGAATATACAGTCAAAAAACTTTAGAAGCTGCTGCTCAGTTACCGTCTTTTGAGAAAATGGCGGCCGCAGTTTCTTGGCATCATTTAAAATCTCCCAACCGCAAATTCCTTGAGAATACTCGCAAGCTTTGGGAAGGAAATGTCAGTCACCGAACTGCATTAACCTACGATGCCGCTAAGGCGCTGATTCAAGCCATAGAAATGCAGCAGCAACCCAGCCGCGAAGGGATGCAAAAAACCTTAGCCGATCCAAATTTTAGCGCGACCGGAGCCACCGGAACAATTCAGTTTGACAAAACGGGTTCGCGCAAAAATTTTAGTCCGATATTAGTGCATATTGTCAAGTGTTCTAAGGAGCAGTTTGGGGTGACTTTTGTGCCGATCGAGTTTCCGACAGCAGCAGCGGCGGGTTTAAACTGCGATTGATCGTACTACTTCTACTTGGGAGGCCGCGGGATGCGAAAACTCAGGGGACTGAGGATTTGATTGAGAGTTCGCAGTTGATCAGCGGTGCCCAAACAAATCAGCATATCTCCTCCTTCGATCGCAGTTTCTCCAGTAGGCCCCACAATCAAAGTCCCGCCAGCGCGCCGCACTGCTAAAACCAAGGCCCCCGATTGCGATCGCAACTTGGCATTTCTTAAAGTTTGCCCGACGTAGACACAAGTATTTGGATCGACCAAAAATTCTTCCATGTAAAAAGAACTCTCCGTGCCCGTCAAAACACCGTCTAAAAAATCCATAACTTGAGGCCGCAAAGCCGCCGCCGCCATGCGTTTTCCACCGGTAATGTAGGGGGATACGACGGCATCGGCGCCGCCCCGCTGCAACTTCTTTACGGCTTCTTCTGTTGTCGCGCGGGCGATCGCCCGTACCTTCGGATTCAGAGTTTTCGCCGACATGACAGTATATAAATTCTCGGCATCCGAGGGCAAAGCTGCTACTATGCAAATTGCGCGATCGATCCCCACACTTAGCAAAATTTCGTCTAGAGTTGCGTCTCCTTGGACAGCCGTGTACCCCAGTGCCAAAGCTGCCTCAACCGACTGTATCGCCGAATCTATCACCACAAAAGAGATATATTCGGCCTGAAATTCCAAGGCAATTTGGCGGCCAGTGCGCCCAAAACCGCACAGAATGTAATGCCCGATCAAAGAATCTACCAATCGTCGCTGCTGCCTAATTCTTGCTCCTTCTTGAAAATATCCTTGAATCAGCGCTTCTGTAAAGCGGTTGACGATGAAACCAATCACCATCACGCCCATCAAAATCAGGCATATAGTAAACATTCGCCCGCGTTGGCCGAGGGGGTGAAGTTCACCGTAGCCCACAGTTGCTAGGGTAAAGACTGTCATGTAAGCGGCATCCAGCAAAGACCATTTTTCCACCTGCCAATACCAGAGAGTAGCCGTACAGAAAATGCCACCAAGGGCGATGACTCCGCCCGTTAAATCTTTTTGCAGGCGCTGGTACTTTTGCTCTAGAGTTGAATACACCGATCGGGCTGACCTATTACCTATTAGCTGCTACCAATTTTAACGATATCAGCCCTAGACGCAGGGGGGGTCCAAAAGCCGATTTTTTCCTAGATACTTTGCTGCCAAACTCAACATTTTGACTCTTGACCGGGTTGTTTTTGCCTGAGTCCCGACTGAGTTCCAATCCCGTCGCAGAGGTGGCGATTGTTTGGATTTGCGATCGGCTTTGTCGGAAAATAATTGCGGGCGAGATTGCAGCCCTGCACCAGCAAATCGTCAAGATTAAGATTCCACAGCATCACGGTACCGTCAGCACTAGCACTAGCGATCGCTTTGCCGTCTGGACTAAAACTCGCACTCCAAACAGCATCTTTGTTACCTTTTAAAGTTTGGAGCAATGTACCGTCAATGTTCCACAGCCTCACCATTTTGTCTGTGCTTGCAGATAGCAACATTTGACTGTCGGGACTAAAGCTAATATTTGTCAATCCACTTGTATGCTTTAAAATACTTAGCGGTGTGCCGTCTTTCCTCCAAATTCTCGCAGTTCCCCCAGCACTTGCAGCCGCCAGCATTGCTCCGTCGGGACTGAAAGTTACACTCATAATTTTATCACTTTCAATCTGTAAGCTTCTCAGCAATTGGATATCGGTGCTTGCTTCGATGGATTGCTGTTTTTGCAACTTTTCCACAACCTTTCTCAAACTCCAAACTTTAACAGTGCCATCAGTGCCACCCGCAGCAATTATCTGACCGTCTGGGCTAAAACTCGTGCTGGTTATCCAACCTCGCTCTACTTTAAAAGTTGATAAATTTTTACCGTTTATTTTCCATAATTTAACAGTTCCATCGGCACTTGCTGAAGCAATAATTTTACCATCTGGACTAACAGAGACGCTGGTTATTTGACCGATGTGTCCTTTTAAATCATGAATTAATTTGCCTGTTTTTTGCCAAACTTTTACCTTTTTGTCGTCGCTGGCTGAGACAATGAGCTGAGCGCTAGGATTAAATATGGCACTTCTAATTTTATCAGTATGCCCGGTTAATGTTGCTTGCAAAGTTCCATTAGTTTGCCAAATTTTGATAGAATTATCATCGGTAGCAGTCACAATTGTTTTACTGTCGGGACTGAAACTCGCGAAAGCAAGGGTACTGGCTTGACTCTGCCAGTGGCGGCGTTCTCGGAAGCTGTAAACTGCCTGTTCGAGGGCGATAGCCACTCGCATCTGAATATCTGAGGTGACTCCGAGCGATCGTTTCATTTCTGTAACAGCTCTGATGCTTTCTAGCAAAGCTTCCTCTTTTTTATCCGCAGCCAAGAGCGTTTCTGATAGCAAACTGAGAGTAAGAATTTTGTTGTTTCTTTCTTCAATTGATGGTTTAATCCAAAAGACTGCTATCAGAATTAATATCAGTATTCCTGCTGCTACTGTAACTGTTTGCACTCTCAGTTGTTGCTCGCGCCAAAGTTTAACTGCAATCAGTTTTTTCTGCTTTTGTGCTTCGCTGAGTTCCTCTAATAACTTTTTTTCGCGGCGCAGTTGTTCGATTTCAGCTTGATTCTGTTTTTCTTGACAACGGAACTGGGCAAATTCCGCTTCTTGACTAGCACCTAAAAATTGATAATCTTGGGTGTTCAAGCTTTTATTTGCTGCCCAATGTCGGGCATCTTCCAATGCTTGACCGCGCAACAAGCGAGATTCGTCTTGACAATTTGTAGCTATCCATGCTGTTATGGATTCAGCATAAGGGCGCAAGTCGCCGAGTGCTTTTTCTACCCAGTTATGGCTGAATATAGCTGCGTAAATGCGGTTGGATACGGTTAATTTTCCGGCTCGTTTTACTACTAATCCGCTCAGCCGCAATTCGGTTTGTTCGGGAGTATCATCCGCCCCGATTCCCCCAGCACCCCTTAACAAGGGTAATTCTGGCATTTTCTCGCCCCTGATTAAGGGGGGTTGGGGGGGATCGCAGGGTGGCAATATTTTTTGATATAGTCCTAATAACCTACTGGCGCGGTGCGGACTTCTGAGAAGGCGATCGCGAATTGTTTTGATGTGTACAGGTTCATCGGATGATTCCCAATTATCAATAATATGAGATTGCACTATCTCGCTAATTAATAATTGATTTGTAGTAAAATTTTCACTTTTGCTTTCATCCGTTGAGTCTGATATAATAGAAGCCGAAGCTAAGCTGTTTAGATGGTGCAGAATCAGCTTGCAAAGCTTTTGAGTCAAAAATGGCTGCCCTCCAGTCCAGTCCAAAATCTCTTTTAAAACCTCTTGAGGATTGTCTACTTTTCCCTCAAACCCCTTTGCTAAAGGCAGAGCATCCTGTAATTTAAAACCGTGCAATTCAATAGCTAAACCGATATTAAAGGGCGTGCGAGTTGCATCGCTAATTAAATCCGATGGGGTAGCTACTCCCAGCAAAGCAAATGTAATGCGCTGGTATTCTGAATTGTGAGCGCGTTTATTGTAGCAACATCTAATTAATGCAAAAAAATCATCTAGCGGTTCTTGGAAACTCAGAACGCTATCAATTTCATCAATAAAAATGACCAGGTTTTGAGAAATTTTGACCAGCAGCAATTCTTCAATTAACTCTCCTAAGCGCTGCACCGGCGACATCAAGTCTCTCTCCTGCCACCAAGTCATAAACTCGACTGGGTCAAACAAGTTGAAACTGCACAAAAGCTTGTAAGCGACGCCGCCGTACCACTTATCTAGAGAGACTTGCTGGTTGCCAATGTCCGAAAGGTCGATCGTAGCACAGGCAATGCCATCAGCGGAGAGCTTTTGTACAGTTCGCACTAGCAAACTGGATTTGCCCATTTGTCGGGAATTGAGCACGTAACAAAACTCTCCAGCTTTCAGGGCTTGATAAAGTTCTGAGTCAGCTTGTCGCACTACATAAGTAGGTGCATTTTGCGGGAGACTGCCGCCGATTTGATATTGGTAATCGACTGTCATGATCTAGCCTCTAGTCATAAGTTTGTGGCATTTCAATGGTGCCTGTAGCACAAGCAATTTTACCATTTTCATAGGTGGGTTCTGGTGGTTTAATTGTACCAGCAGAATCAGCTCGGCACAATATAGATGTGGTTATTATTGGATTTTTAGAAGAATTTGACTCAACTTTTGTAGCAGGAATTACAAAGACTCCCCCGACATAGCTTTTAAGGTCTTTTTGCTTAGAAAATCCATAATTAAATGTTGCTTTTTTTGTTGTATGGTGGGAATATTTGTAATTTTCTGTCTCGGTTTTAATAATGCGAATTCTTAAAGCCTTAACAGAAGTGCTAAAAACACTTTTTTCGGCAAAATAGGCTTGCTGACGTTTGTTGATTAAGCTAATATAATCTTTGGGCTCCGATTGCTTGTTGATCCTAAGCTTAGCCTGAAAGGATGGCATAACTAGCGAAGCTAATACTCCAATCACCATTAAACTCACTAAGCATCCACCAACATTCGATGCAAGGCTAGCTGATTTAGAACTTTGTTGACTCATAGGTTTGTATCCTCTCTGTTTGTAGTAAAGACTTTAGTCCGGCAAATCTCACTTGAATGCCGATTTGACATGAGTAATCGACAGTCATTATATTGCGTATAGTTAGATTATTGGAACCATTGTTTTGTGCCTTTACCACAAGCAATTTTACCATTTTCATAGGTGGGTTCCGCTGGTGTAATTGTACCGGGAGAATCAGCTTCGCACAATATGGACGTTGTAGTTCTTTCCTCTTTAGCAGCATTTGGCTCAAAGTTTTTAGCAGGAACTAGAAAAACACCACCGACATAACTTTTGGACTTGTTTTCCTTTGCTACTGCATAATTAAATGCTGCTTTCTTAGTTGTCCGAATTGAATACTTGAAATGTGTTGTCTCTGTTTCAATGCCAATTCCCAAAGCCTTAACAGAACTGGAAAAAGCATTTTTTTCTGCAGAATAGGCTTGCTGACCTCGGTTCACTGAGCTAACATACTGTTGCGCTTGAAATGTCATATACGATCTCATATACTTATCTTGCGTGCTATCACCCAAAAATAATGGCAGAGCGATCGCGCCCATTACTCCAATGCCCATTAAAAGCAATAAGCATCCGCAACCATTAGGTACAATGCTAGCTGATTTAGAATCTTGTTGACTCATAGTTTTGTATCCTCTCTGTTGGTTGTAAAGACTTTAGTCCGGTAAATCTCAATTGAAGACCGATTTGATATTAGTAATCCACTGTCATTATCTTGCCTATAATTAGATTATCTGGTCACTTGTGTCGTGCCTTGACCACAAGCAATTTTACCATTTTCATAGGTGGGTTCCGCTGGTTTAATTGTACCGGGAGAATCAGCTTCGCACAATATGGACGTTGTAGTTATTTCCTCTTTAGCAGCATTTTGCTCAAAGTTTTTAGCAGGCACTAGAAAGACACCGCCGACATAAGTTTTTAATTCTTTTTTCTTGGATACTCCATAATTAAATGCTGCTTTCTTAGTGACCCGAATTGAATACTTGAAATTTGTTGTCTCTGTTTTAATGCCAAGTCCTAAAACCTCAACAGAACTGGAAAAAGCATTGTTTTCTGCCAAATAGGCTTGCTGACCTTTGTTCATTGCGCTAACATACTGTTTGTTTTCGGATTGCGGTGCCTTCCCACCCTGACTCAGAAATGATGGCAGAGCGATCGCGCCAATTACTCCAATGCCCATTAAAAGCAATAAGCATCCGCAACCGCCATAAGCTGCATTGCTAATACTTGATTCTTGATATTTAGTCATGTGTTGTCTCCTTAAAGGGTATATACAATGCGAATTAAATTCAGTGAGGCAGAGCCTTTGGATCTGCGTTACCAGGCTCTGCCTGGTAACGAGGAAAACTAGGGAATACTAATCCTTAAGCTCGCAGCTTTTGTACTTCTTTTCGATCGAGGGATGTCGGCTGAATCACTTTACTGCCGATCGCAAAATCGCGCAATTCCACTCTCGTAAACTTCACACCCCAAGGATCAGTGGTTGTATCCAACTCCTGCACTAAAGCATTATTGATTTCATTGCGAGCCGTGTAAAGTTCCTCCAGAGCTAATGTCGCAATGTGAGTCCGAATTGAAAGAATCAGCATATTTAACATCGCTTCCTTGAGATTCTGCACCTTGTAGGACGCTTTTTCTAAGTCAATTATTCGCCAGTAGACAATAAATTCAACGGTGACGGCAACGCGATCGCGCGTCGTGCATTGTTGCGGTGACAGTCTTAAAATTTGCTCGCGCAGAGTTTGTTTATAGGCGACTGTTTCGACAAACGGAATCAAAAATGTTATACCCGGTTCGAGTTTCTTTCTATCGTACTTTCCGAAAATTTCAACTAAAGCCTCATCTCCTTGACGGACGATTTTGACGCTGTTGGCTAAGGATACTCCGGTGATTGCAAACAACACCATTAAAAAATACTGATACATAATGAATCTCCTGGTAAATAGTAGACAGTTGACAGTTGACAGTTGACAGTGATTTCTTAGTCCGCGAAGGCGGACTTTGTTTGTGTAGAAGCGATTTCAATCGCCGAGTCATAAAAGAGCTAACTCAGGTTTAGCCGTTGATGTGAATTAATCTGTCAGGTACAACAATCAGCGTGTTTCCTTCGCGGCGCAAAACGTAAACTTTTTGTCTGGGTGCGATCGCCCCTTGGGAATCTTCGTTGCGGGCTTTCCACGAAGCACCTTCATAAATCACCATTCCGGTTTCTCCGGGGAAAATTTCGGAGATTGTTGTCGCTTCGGTTGCTTCGGGAATGACAAACTTTTTGCGAACAATGAAAATCGGTCGAATCCAGATGCTCAGCACGAGGGCTATCCCCATCCAGTAGAAGATTTGCCAGTCAAAATCTTCATACATTATGTTCGCCCAACTAAACTGAAATGCTACAGATCCTCTCCACAAAATAAATGATTCAATTAAAGCCGAAGCTCCCATCATTAGCACGTAAAACCTGTATTTTTGGGGCTGAGTTTTGATAATTAATAGCTCGATCGCACTAAGCACCATTCCGATCAGCAACCACAACATCGGGGGAGTGAAAGCGAAACCTGGTTGATTAGTGGCTGACGCCAGCGACCAAATTAGGATAGAATACACAATGCTTTTACCTCGTTGTGATGGGATTCAACCTTGTTATTTCTAATCTAATCAGGTGGCTATTTGAGTAGGCGACTGAGTTATTTGAAAAATCATCGACTTTTCATCGACTTTTCATCGACTTTAGGGACGGTAGGCATTTATGATGGTTTCAGTGTTTTGATTGTGATAAGCAATGCCACGATCGCTAAGGGTGCGCGAAGAGTGCATTCGCCCCGTTAAATCCAGTCTCCTGAGAAATGGCTTTCCCAGTCAAAAAATCCTGGCTGAGGATTTAGGGATGGCCCAATCTACTGTCAGCCATTTTCTGAATGGCAAACCTGTGGATTATGCCAATTTCATCGAAATTTGTCGCGGATTGGGGCAGGAATGGCGCGATATAGCTGATTTTGAGGGGAATTCAGAGCCAGAGGAGGTAGTGCTAGTGAGGGCAAAAGTGGCGATCGTCTTCGAGGGCTTTCCTTCGGATCGCTTCGCTAACGCCAACGCTCGATCGACCTCACACAACACCCTTTCCCAGCGGTTACACCAAGCTTTGAGTGCGGGAGGTCACGAAGTCTTTTTTATTAACAACAGCCGCGACGACGGCTCATATTTAAAGCGTTGCGATTATTTGCTGTTGCTGATTTCGGAAGAATCGGCCAATAGCGAAATGATATTGGAACAAGTGCAGCTAGCCAAAGAATTGCACAATTTAACTGCTCATAAGCCAGCAATTTTACCGATTTTAGTTGAATTAAATACACCACTTTCTTTTGATTTACTGAGCTATTTAGCAGGGATTCAGCCCTGGCTGTGGCGCGGTGCTGGGGACTCATTTAAATTATTATCACAAATTTTAACGATTATCAAAGAAGGTCGCACATCGTTAACGGCCGACCATGAATTAGCTGTAGAATGGAAAGTAATTACTAGCACCAAACAGTCAATAATTCAACCCCTGCCAGCAGCGCCGGCAGAATTGCCGGGAGGACAAGTTGAAATCGCTTCTCGTTTTTATATCGATCGCCCTCCGATCGAATCCCGCTGTTACGAGACGATCGCCCAACCGGGAGCGCTAATCCGCATCAAAGCACCCAGACAAATGGGCAAAACTTCCTTGATGGCGAGGATTTTGCATCACGCAGAAGTGCAAGGTTCTCGCACGGTAGCGCTGAGTTTTCAGCTAGCAAATCGGAAAATATTCGCTAATTCAGATACATTCTTGCAGTGGTTTTGTGCTAGCATTGGTCAAGAGTTAGGAATGCTGGAGCAGTTGCCCAAGTGTTGGGAATTAGCCAATTTAATTGGCAGCAATCAGTGCTGCAAGGCTTATTTTGAACAGTATTTGCTGTCAGAATCTTCACAACCTCTAACGTTAGGGTTGGATGAGAGCGATCGCCTGTTTGAATCACCGGAAATTGCTGATGATTTTTTTGGGTTATTGCGAGCTTTGCATGAAGAAGCAAAACGGCGCGATATTTGGAAAAAATTTCGCTTGATTGTGGTGCATTCTACAGAAGTTTATATCCCGCTGGACGTGAATAAATCGCCGTTTAATGTGGGATTGCCCATTGATTTGCCAGAGTTTAATTCCCAGCAAGTGCAAGACTTAGCAGCGCGACACGAACTGAGTTGGAGTGATACAGAAGTTGCCGAATTGATGGCGTTAGTGGGAGGTCATCCCTATTTAGTGCGACTGGGAATTTATCATATTTCGCGTCAAGATGTGACTTTAAATCAATTGGTCAAACTCCCGGTAACTGAAGCGGGAATTTATAGCGATCATTTGCGGCGACATTTATGGAATTTAGAGAAATATTCGGAATTAATGGAGGCGATGAGAGATGTGGTGAGTGTTTCCCAGCCAGTTAGATTGAGGTCAGAATTGGGGTTTAAGTTAAATAGTATGGGCTTGGTTAAATTAGAGGGAAATAATTACATTCCGAGATGTCGATTGTATGAGGAATATTTTCGCGATCGCCTTGACTGCAAATAATCCCTATTTACCCGATCGCCAAATCCACACTAACTACAAATTCGGGAAAAGCCAGCGGCGAAACTTCGTCGCCCCGCCAAAACCTCAGCATTAAACTGTAACCGTTAATAGTCGGCTGGCGGTAAACCTCCAAGCAGTTTTCCTGTAAATTGACTATCCAGACTTCCTGAATTTGCGATCGAGCATAAATAGGAAGTTTCACGTCTCTGTCATAATCTATTGAAGTGTCAGCTACTTCTATTAATAATAAAACTTCCGATGGTAGGGGATGGGCAGTTGAATAGTAATCGGCGCGAGGTTGCAGCAATACTATATCAGGTTGCGGTTCCGTGCGATCGCTCAACTGGACGGGGTTCTGCACGTCAAAAGTAGCCAAATTTTCGGGAATTTGGCTGCACAGTCTGGCTAAGCGCCTCACGGAGGAAGCGTGACGAGTGCCAATAGCTGCCATTTGCACAAGTTCTCCTTCTATCAATTCTAGGCGATCGGCCTCTGAAAGAATGCCAGCGTGACCCATCTGATGGTATTCTTCTACTGTGAAAAGTCTTTTGAGCAACTGCACTGCCATAATTTACCGTTCCTCTAACCATTTATTCAATTATAGTCAGTCGCGCTATTAAACACCAGTGCTGTCTAAAGTCGATGAGAACTCAGTCAAGTTCTCAAATAGCCTGGTGATTTAATAGAGATAGAGTAGAAGCAAGGCACAATATGCGAGGTTTGCATACCCTGCCGCACTCAGTGATAGATTCAGTTTAACCTCAATGAGGCATTTACCTGAAACCTGAATATCGTCGCGCCTCTCCTCCCACCATTACTCGCTGGAAAACTAATCTGCTAACACATTTGGAGAACAATCATGCAGCTTAATAAAAATCCTCAACTCGATGCACCCGATAAAAAAGCGGAAGCTTCAGAAAAAAACATTCTCCCTGACAAAAAACGTAAATCATGGGTAGGAACTTTACTGAAAATCACTTTTATTTATTTTCCTCTGGGCAGCATAATACTTGGTGCGATCGCCCTCCCTTCTTTTCTCGATTGTTCCAATAAAGCGAAGCAGTCAGAAGCTAAGCAATATATTAGCGTAATGAACCGCGCTCAACAAGCTTATTTTGCCAAAAAAGGTGTTTTTGCAACTTCCCTTGATGCCCTCAATCTTGGCCTTAAGTCTCAAACAACCAACTACAATTATTCAGTAATTGCTGGTAAAAAAGCTGCATTTAGTTACGGCGTATCCCGCCAGGTGCAAAAAAATGTTAAGAGCGTTGTCGGAGCTGTTCTTTTAGTACCCAATCCTCTTACCAATGCTAACACGGATGCAGATAAAAGTACGACAGTAACTATCTTCTGTATCGCTAAATCTGAAGGTACAACTAAACCTGCCGAACCCACAAATATTAATGGTAAATTAGCTTGTGGCGATGGCACTGTGGAAGTGGTCAAGTAAATATCGACAAAAATTATGCCAGAAATAGTCAAAGGGTTCTTCATCTTAGCTTTCATCTTCATTCCCCTCGAAAGAATCTTTTCCTTGCACAAGCAAAAGATATTCCGTCTCGGATGGGCAACCGATGCCACCTATTTTTTTACAGGTCACTTTATTGGCACAGCAGGCGCTATTGTTGTGACTGTCATATTCTCGCTGATGACTCATTTACTCAACCCTGAACTGCAAAGCAAAGTAGCCTCTCAACCTATCTGGTTGCAGTTGGTAGAAGCAGTTGTTGTTTCAGATCTGGCATATTATATCGCTCACCGACTACTGCATGAAGTACCCTGGCTTTGGCAATTTCATGCAGTCCATCACAGCATTGAACACATGGATTGGTTAGCAGCAGTGCGGGTGCATCCCTGCGACCAAGTATTTACTAGAACCTGCAAAATGCTGCCTCTGTGCTGGTTGGGATTTACCAATCAAACTTTGGTGGTTTATGCTCTTTATTCAGCGGCGATCGCCTTTTTGATTCATGCTAATATTAAGATCAAATTTGGCGTACTAAAATGGTTCGTGGCAACCCCACAATTTCATCACTGGCATCACAGTAAAATTCCCGAAATCAACAACAAAAACTTTGCTGTTCAGTTGCCACTGTTAGATTTACTCTTTGGCACTCTCTATATGCCATCACAGAAAATGCCCCAAAAATATGGTATCTCCGATCGCATACCTGCTGGGTATATCGGACAATTGCTCTATCCGTTTATTAGGAAAAACAAAATGCTAAATGACAAATTAAAACAAGGTGTGGCTCGCTATTTTAGCTCTTTGCCTGTAATGCTTGGTGTGATATTAATGCCTGTTTGTTTTCTTAGTGGAGTGGCCTTAATTAATCACATGGATATCCCTACTTTTATTGCCAGTTTGAATGCCCAAAAAGTAACTGTTGCCGAATTGCAGCGGGGTAAGTTAAAACCTGTGATTTTGATTGACGTGCGATCGCCCGAAGAATACGCCGCCGATCGCATCGGTGAAAGTCCGCTGGTTCCCCTAACTGACATTGAAGCTGGATTCGGTGTCAAGCAAGTGCAAGCTATTGCTCAAGCCAGTGTCAAATCTAATCAAACTCAACCAACTATTGTACTTTATTGTGCGGGGGGGGCGCGCTCAGTTAAAGCATACCAAAAATTGCAAAAAACTGGGCTGAATTTGGTTTTCCTCTCAGGTGGTATCACAGCGTGGCGGCAAGCTATACCTGCTAAACAAGACGCTGAAATATTGGCCCCAATTACTCGATCGCTCCCAGAGGCTGTCAGAAGTAATTAGTTAGTTAAAGTAAGAGAAGAGAACCAGGGGAACTCAAAAATATCTATCAATAGAAAGGTGTATGCGACTGACGGGATCAGTATCGTGAAATGAAGTAGCCATAATCTTCAGCAATCTGCAACGGTTGGCTGTTTTGGCAGGCACCACAATAATTAGAGTTAGCATAACTTGATTCCATGCAAAACACGATAGACATACTTCCTTCTTCAGACTCGCGGACTCTTTCCAAACAGCAACCCGTACTCCCAAATTATGAAGCAGCCGATCGGCAATTTGTCAATTTGCTAGAAGTTGAGGATTTAGACAAGACGGTGGCGGCAAAACCGTTACTTGTCAGCGATTTTGAAAGCGCGATCGCCTATGCACTTCAAGCCGCTTACCAACAGGAACTGGGCGATGAGGCCGCTCACCGCTTCTTGCAGCGCGTACTTTACCGTATCAACCGCCTCAACTTGTTTTGGTACGACGATTTACGCCGCTACAATAACGAGCGATCGCACTATTTGCGTTCCGTGCGCGATCGCATTGAGGAACCTTGGCAGCAGTGGGAACTGGCGCAAATCGACGTTGCAGCGCTGCAAAAATTGCCGGATGTCAAGCAAGCCCTGCGCGATCGCGCGGCCGCCCATGTCGATCCTCCGCTAACTGAGCTCGATCGCTACCAGCGGGAACAGATGACTGAAGAGGGATACAGACACCTGCTGGCGATCGCCTCCTTCGACGGTTTAGTGGAAGCCAGCCGCCTTTCTCGCATCCTCGGCGGTGCCGGCAACGAAATTCAGTGTACCCTTACCCGAGTGCTGATCGAAGAATACGGCGGCGGTCGTCTCCCCCGCAAGCATTCGACCTTTTTTGCTCAAATGCTGGCTGAATTCGATATGAGTACAGAACCAGAAGCGTACTTCGATTTAGTGCCTTGGCAAGTGCTCGCAAGCATTAATCACAACTTTCTGCTGACGGAACGCAAGCGCCATTTTCTGCGTTACAACGGCGGACTCACTTATTTTGAGGTGGCGGGGCCTGTCGCTTACCGCAATTATCTAGCCGCCGCCCAGCGTCTGGGCCTCTCCCAGGCTGCGATGGGTTATTGGGAACTGCACATCAAAGAAGATGAGCGTCATGGCCGCTGGATGTTGGATGAAGTAGCGATTCCGCTGGTTGATAGATACCCGCAGGAGGCTTGGGAATTGGTGTTGGGGTACGATCAGGAGAAGTCGATCGGCGATCGGGCTGGGGCTGCTGTAGTGCGATCGATCCAAGCCACAGAACGGAATTAACCGCTATATAGTAGGGTGCGTCAGAGACTGATGCACCCTAGATTTTGCACCGTTCTCAATAAGCCTTTGAGGAACAGGCTGTCCGGCCTGTTCCACAAGAAATACACTCTTTGTGGAACAGGCCGGACAGCCTGTTGCTGACAATGGTGGAACACGCAAGATGCACCTACCAGCGCTGTATTTTAAAATGCTGTCATTAACTGAATTAGCTCGATCGACAAATCTCTTTGCGACTTTTGGTGCTTCTTAAACAAAACTCCAGCCAGGAGATAGATGTTTTCCGAATAAAAAGCCATGCCCTGTTCTCGCAGAGTGGCGATCGCGCTTTTCACTTTGGGTTCCGAACTATAATAGCCAAAAGTTAAAGGTGCAATTTCAAAATTCGCAACCGAGTAGCCTTGATCCAAGGCATAATCGATCAAACCCACAGGATTAGAATAGCTAGAAACCATCAGCAAAACTTCATCGCAACCCAAAGATAAAAGTTTTTTAGCAATTGTCGACCCATCACTCCCCCCGTGCAACAGCGGCTGGTAAATCTTATCATCCACCGCCGGCAAGTAAGGCGGATTTGATATAACACAATCTGCCGACTCGTATAAAGGCGAATCAAAAAAAGAGCAATTGTTGACAGTGTATTTTTCGCTCAGTTGATATTCCTTAACTTGAGACTGAGCAATTTTCCAAGCTACATTATTTAGCTCAAATCCCTGTATTGTCCCATCAAAATCGCTTCTCAGCAAAGACTTAATAACTGGACTTCCCTCTCCTGAGCCAAACTCTACGATAAGTCTAGAATTGTCACTGGCATTTAACACTAAACTTTCCAAACAGTGCGCGTAAAAATCCGATTCTTCCGGGCAGTGGAATACCTGTTTCAGAGGATGGGATGAAGTGAGCATAAATTCTGTAACAAAGTTGACTATTTTTAACTTATCGGACAACTAATAGTGCAGCAATCTGTCGCAAGAGCTATTTTATCAACTTGTCCCATCTCTCTCTTCCTGTTTGATCGGGTGCGATCAAATAACTATTACTGCCGACAGAGTATCAACTTAACGCTATTAATCCGATTGACAGATTGCAATTATAGCGATTGCTGGTGAGATAGTACCTAAGCAAATAATTGTAAATTTTAATAGTGTCAGATATGACCTTTTTTAATTATTCAGTTCCGCCTCTGCGCCGGAAACAGCTTAAGATCGAGGTTCAGGATTTAGAAGGGCTTTGGCAGGTTCAGTTTCCCCTTGGCAAATATCGATTTTATTCACAATTTTATACTTGTCTCGATCGAACTTGCTTGCTGTGGAGCTTGCTGTTAATACCCATCTTCGGCACAGCACAATTTTTTTCTGTGAGTTGGATGCTGCAAGCAGGTTTGTGGTCAGCCCTCAGCCTGGTAGGTACAGCAGCAATGGTAAGCATGACATACTCTTGGGTCAAAATAGAACGCCTGATTTGGGTGCTTTACGGTTGGGTAATACTAATGTTATTAGGATTGCTGCTGACCGATTTAGCAATTTTTCTTAGTTGGGGAAAACTGTTGGCGAATCTCTGTCCCCTGTGGTTGGGAATGAGCGGAATTGGGTATTTGGGGACTGGATTTGCAGTGCGATCGCGCGCACTTTTAGCTGCCAGTTTACTTCACCTGTTGGGAATTTTGATTTTGCCTTTCACGGGCGGTTTGTCTTTCCTATTTACGGGAGGCGTAATGGTATTTAGCTTGCTCGTGTTAGCCGAATTGCAATGGGATATGTGGCAACCAATTAACCTTAGCGGGTGACAACGTACCTATAATGCTTGCTGCATAAAGGATAGAGCCAAGAAGCCGCGCTGAAAATAGAGAC